>JAAZCB010000793.1 GCA_012513545.1 Clostridiaceae bacterium | reverse complement strand
TGACGACACCGTTCTGTCCATACGGGGGAATGCTAATTGAAGGAGTAAGAAAAACAGCTATGGATGCATTATCAATGGATGCGCACGTTGATTTACGATTTGATCCATGGAATCCAGATATGATGGAAGAAGGATTTGAGTTGGATTGGGATCTATAATGAAAATATTAAATATATGAATAAAAACAAACAATAACGAGTAAATCTTCCCTTATTTCGATCTATTGTTTATCTAAAGAAAATTTTTTGGGAACTGAATGAAATTAAAATAGTCGATAATGAGCATAAATATATAATTTATTATTAAAGAATTAATAAATTACTTTTAAATTTAATTTTTCATCAAAACAAATTTGAGTGTGGTAAAATTAGTCCGATGGTATGATTCGGATTTTTGCATCTGTTTCTTCCGATCATAAAAAAATTTATCTCAGATTTCTGAGATAAAAAAATAAGATAAGCGTGATCCAATAGTCACGGAGAAAGAAAGAAATGTCCAAACGAGTTTATTTTAATGATCTTACTTTACGCGACGGGCATCAAAGCTGCGCCGCTACCCGAATGACAACCGAACAATGTATGCGTGTACTCCCAATCATCAAAGATGCAGGTTACTATATGTTCGAATTATGGGGTGGAGCAACACTCGATTCAGCGATACGTTTCACCCGTGATGACCCTTGGGAAAGACTCGAAACGTTTCATAAAGAATTGGGCAGCGGTGACAAGATCCAATCCCTACTAAGAGGTCAGAATCTTTTTGCTTACAATCCATACCCCGATGATTTGCTGATTGCTTTTATCCGACAGAGTATCGAAAGTGGCAGTTCCAACATGCGCATTTTTGATGCTTTAAATGATATACGGAATCTGCAGATGGCAATCCTGGCAACCAAAGCATATGGCGGTAAAGTTGAAGCAGCAATGTCCTACACAACAAGTCCGGTCCATACAACGCAATATTTTATTGACTATGCAGAAGATCTTTTGAAAGAAGGTGTTGACCGGATAGCGATCAAAGATATGGCAGCATTACTTCACCCAAAAGATGCGGTCGTTCTTTTCAAAGCGCTGAAAAAAGTTGTAAATGTGCCACTGGTTCTCCATACACACTCAACAACCGGTGTTTCCCTTGTTAATATTGCGTTAGGAATCAAATATGGTATTGACAGTTTTGATACCTGTATTTCTCCCTTTGCTGGCGGCCCGTCACACTCCCCGATTGAAGTTGCTGCAGTTATTGCGGAAAGAATGGGATATGATACCGGTTTAGATAAAGAAGCATTAACAAAAGCACAGGATGAGCTACGTGTCATATTTGAGGAATTAAAAAGCTCCATTCCCAGTTTTGGTAAGTTCCGGAAAAAACCAGTACATTTTTCAGATGTACCAGTGGATAAAGTTGATAAGCTGGTTGAAGCTGTCATGAAAGACGAAGAAGATTTGCAGGCTGCAATTGATATCAGTCGGGAAATCATGAATGATTTAGATTATCCTGGCTACGATGACAAGATTTTTGAGACGCAAATTCCTGGCGGTATGCTTTCTAATTTCCAGAAACAGCTTAAAGAAATGGGTGTGGATGAACACATGATGGATGCTTTAATGGCTGAGATTCCCAATGTACGAGCGGATGTAGGTTATGTTCCTTTGGTTACTCCTACCAGCCAGATCGTTGGTTCACAGGCAGCCTATAATGTGATGGCAGGATCTCGTTATGCCTTTACATCCAATGAGTTCAAGATGATCCTGAGAGGTGAGTTTGGAAAAACTCCGGGACCTGTTAATGAAGAAATTATGAACATGGTTTTGGGTGATGACAATAATATTAAGAAATATCGTGCAGCGTCTTATCTGATGCCGGCACTTGAAGATAAAGTCGATCTGCCCTATGTAAAAACCCATAAAGATTTATTGCTTCATCTGGTTTTCGGTGCAGCTGCTGACGAGTTTCTCCAGTTGAAATATAAATAATCAGTTTCAAAAATGTGAAAATAAAAAGGTGTCTTTTTTAAGACACCTTTTTATTTTCACATTTTTGTAATTAATTTCAACTATTATAAATAAATTCAATTTATTGAATAATAAATTGTTCCACATAAAAACTATGGTATAAAATATCACAGTATAAAATTTTTATAGAAAAGTTACGTAAATAGAAATTATTTAAGATTTACTCAAATTTTTGAACTGTAGTCATCAAATTGTTCATTTTGTAATGAACGGGATAAAATGATTTAAAAAAATTATGCAACTCATTTGCACATAATTTTTATTAAGTCTAACTTTTCTAAAAAAATCATGAAATTATTTCACAAATGAAGAATGAGATTATAGAATTATAAAAAACGAGAAAAACAAGGAGAAATTATGAGCAATTTTAAAATTAAAAAGGGATTCAACTCAATCAGCAAAACATTTCGTCTGCCTATCGAATTGGTAAAACAATTAGAAAAATTATCGGATGACAATAATATATCTCTGAACCAATTGGTAATTCAATGTCTAGAATTTGCTACCGATAACTTGGAAGAGGACGATCGTCAGAAATAGAAATGATCCGTCTGTATCAAATAGATGATTTAGAAT
>JAAZCB010000792.1 GCA_012513545.1 Clostridiaceae bacterium | reverse complement strand
TACTTCTGATTATGGTCGTTTTTCCCGTACCAGGCCCGCCCGTGATAACCAGAACTCCGCTTGTCAAAGCTTCCCTGACTGCTTCCTTCTGCTTTCCGGCAAGCAGTATTCCTTCTTTCTTCTGTACTTCCTTGATTCTATCCTCAAAATCGGCCATATCCCCTTTAAATTCCACACTTGAGAGCTCCAGAAGCTTTCTTGACACCCCGACTTCAGCATAATAGAAGGAGCTCAGGTATACTCTGTTTACCTCTCCCTCTCTTTCAACACAAATGATTTTATCTACAAGAAGTGAAATCAATGCATTGTCTATGCTTTCAATATTAACCTCCAGAAGATTTGAGGTGTATTCTCGCAAGCCTTTGTCATCAATGTAGGTATGCCCATTTGCTGCAGCCTTAGACAATACATACTTTACTCCACTCGCCAGCCTGTACTTTGATGAGGGATCAATACCCATACTCATGGCAATTTTATCAACTATTTTAAAACCAATGCCGAACATTTCATCCGAAAGCCTGTAAGGATTAGTTTTTATTTGTGCTATTGTGTCTTTTCCCAGGGTCCTGTAAATTTTTGCAGAGTATGCCGGACTTATTCCATACTCCTGAAAAAACATAACTACATCGCGAAGACCACTTTGTTCTGAAAAGGCCTGTCCAATTCCCAAAGCCTTATCAAGATTGATTCCCTTAATCTCAGAAAGCTTTTGCGGATTAAGCCTTAATATATTTAATGTATCTTCTCCGAACTTCTTAACGATCTTTTTGGCAGTAGCAGGTCCCACACCTTTTATCAAGCCTGAAGCGAGATACTTTTCAATGGCTTCTGTCGTTTCAGGAAGCATTTTCTCATAAAGCTCAACCTTCAGCTGCTCTCCGTAATCCGGATGAGTTACCCATTTCCCGGAAACCTTCAGTGTTTCTCCTTCATTAATAAAGGGCATGAAACCTACAGCGGTTATTACTTCCTTATCGCACTTCAGCTCACAGACCGTATAACCGTTTACTTCATTTTTAAATATAATTTCTACAATAACACCTTCATAAGTATACAAACTTTTCACCCTGTTTTATTTATATGAAAAGTATATCACTAGTTCAGAGAAGATACAAAAATTTGTGCCTGGTTTATTTTTACTTTATTGCCAATTTCCATGTTGCCGGTTTCTGATCCTTTTTCTTCATGTTCAACAAGGCGTTTTGGAACAAAGAATTAACGAAAAGACTTAAAGGGAGCAGTTCATACAGATAATGAGAAAAGAATTCACCCTATCTTGAATGCAAAAGCTGACTGAATTAACATAATTTATTAAGAAAAATTATTAATGTACCGATAAAATATCCAAGTAAAGTTAATATTACAAATGATGGGAGGAAGTATAATGTTTTACTTAGGAAAAAAGGTTAAATACCTCGATAATGATGTTGTAGTGTTAACATGGCTCGAAGACGAAGTTCTTGTATTTATTGAAGAAGATTATGTTAAATGGGTAGACAAATCGCTTATACAAATTGTACAGTAATTACCCCGTTTATAGTTTTTAAAAATACATATTATTATTGAATAGAGTTTTATATACTAATCTTCCTGGAAAGCTTTATAACTTAACACCTAAAACTGGACAATTGCCTTCAATACATTTTATCATTAAAGCACACATTCATACAAAAAACTTTCCGGGAAGAATAGTATATTTTTTTCTGCTTAATACCCAATAGTAAGCAATTTAAGCTTTCTCAAACATATCTTTCGCAACACCACAAACAGGACACACCCAATCCTCCGGAATATCTTCAAATGCTGTCCCAGGTGCTATTCCTCCATCAGGATCTCCTTCAGAAGGGTCATATATGTATCCGCAAACAGTACATACATATTTATCCATAGTATATCAGCTCCTTTTCATTTTTTATAAATATACCATAAAACCAGCCAGATGAAAACTTAATAATTCAACTTGGGTGTACATTTTAATCGTGCACCAGATTATTCCAAGAACTAAAGCTCCAAGGCTAAGAGAATGTAAACTCGCTACGGGTCGAATCAAACTCGCTTCGCTCAAACAGTGATTCGACTTATCCTTC
>JAAZCB010000791.1 GCA_012513545.1 Clostridiaceae bacterium | reverse complement strand
TGCACCTCTTTACCATATTTGTTCAGTACTAATATCGGTATATTATAGAATTTATACAAGTGAAAAATATAACAGCTGACTTAAATGAAAACATTTGTCCCCTACTGCCAAATCGTGCTATAATAAACTATAATGGCAAATAAAATTAATACTTTTAACGGGTATTAAAGATACTGATATTTTAAGCAGAACGGAGGCATTTTAAGCTTAAATATTGGCTCTTTCTAATCATAGACCATATATTTCAGGGGGGGTAATGATATGAAAAAGAAGTTAGGAGCAGCAATTATTATTGAGTTTGTTTTGGTTTTGTTATTTTCAAACCTTGCTCTCAATGTAACCGCAGCAGATGGGAATTACAAGTTTGATTTTGGAGCAGGTGCCGTGGAGTGGGGTTATATTGGGGTGAACGCGTATACCGCTTACAGCAGGGCACAAGGTTACGGCTTTAATACTCCTGAAAACATGAAAAACGTTACAGCCTCGGGTAGTGGTGTAGCAAGTGATGCTGTTCAGTTTCTTACATATGGCATAAAGAGCAATAACACGTTTAATGTGGACCTTCCAAATGGCCTTTATGAAATAAAGATAACACTTGGAAATACATCGAGGGCTAGTGTTGCAGCAGAAGGTGTATTGCAGGTAATTAACATGACTGGAAACTGCGCTGTAGACCAATTTCAAATACCTATCACCGATGGACAGCTAAATATATTAGTAACTGAAGGAAAGGCTGGTACTGCATTCACACTGAGTGCACTTGAAATCAGGAAGCTTTCTGATAATCCGGTTACAAACAGAACCTTATGGATAGGCGGAGATTCAACAGTTTGCAATTACTACCCATTGGATTCGAGTGCACAGGCAGGCTGGGGACAGATGCTGTCAATGTTTGTTGATAAGTCTTCCTTTCAGGTTAGAAATATGGCTGCAAGCGGACAGTGTGCAAGAGGCTTCCGTGATGATGGACAATTTGAAGCAATACTAAAGTATATTAAGCCCGGTGATGTATTTATACTACAGTTTGGTATCAATGATACAAATGAGAAAAACAATACCACCGAAGCACAGTTTAAGGAAATTATGACTGAAATGGTTAGTAAGGTCAAAGCAACAGGTGCTGTCATTGTATTATCTACTCCGCAGGGAAGGGCAACGGACTTTAACGGGAATGTACACAGTTCCGTAAACAGATGGTATAGGGGCTCGACTCTTGCTGTGGCAAGTGAACAGAACGTAAGACTGGTTGATCTCAATGTCTTAAGCTCGGCCTATTTTACTTCAATTGGAAGCAGTGCTACACTTGCACTTTACATGTCCGGGGATTCTTTGCATCCTAACCGGGCAGGAGCAACCGAACTTGCAAGAATTGTAGCCAATGACTTAAAAGACATATTAACCGGTGCCGTATCACCTTCGCCTACCCCTACTCCAGTTCCGGAAGCAACCAAGGAACCGGGTCTGATTTATGGTGACCTCAATGGAAGCGGCAAGGTTGATTCTACAGATTATGCGATTATGAAAAGGTTTCTGTTAGGTATAATAACCTCCTTACCAGCTCCCAACGGTGAGAAAGCGGCCGATGTAAACGGAGACGGAAGAATAAACTCAACGGACTATGCTTTTATAAAAAGGTTTATTCTTGGCATAATAGATATTTTCCCTGCTGACTCAACACCTGCTTTGGATGAACCTGTGAAATACGAGGCAGAAGAAGCTGTATTGTCGGATGCTATTGTTGAAACAATTAATTCAGGCTATACCGGCAGCGCATATGTTAATTATGAAAATGCAGCAGGAAGTTTTGTCGAATGGAATATTAATGTACCTAAAACAGGCACATACAGACTCTTGTTTAGATATGCAAATGGAACTACTGCCAACAGGCAAATGGAAATAAGGGTTAATGGAACTATTGTTAATTACAGCCTTGATTTTTATGGAACAGGAGCATGGACAACATGGTCTGAAACATATGTAGCAGCTAATCTTGTCCAGGGCAATAATGTTGTCAGGGCAACAGGTATTACTGAAAATGGAGGACCAAATGTTGATTTTCTTACTGTAGCACCTACTTCAGACCCTGTTGTGACACCTGTTCCGCCATCCGGGAATAAGCCTACCATATATATTGCGGGAGATTCAACTGTCCAGACCTATAATGCTTCTTATTACCCTCAGGCAGGCTGGGGGCAGATGATCAGCAAGTACTTTACCTCGGATGTTTTATTTGTTAACAAGGCTATTGGAGGAAGGAGTTCAAAAAACTTTGTGACAGAAGGAAGATTGGATGAGATTTTGAACATCATTCAACCTGGCGACTATCTGTTTGTACAATTTGGTCATAATGATGCTACTATAAGCAACCCTGACCGTTATGCCGCTCCATATACTACATATAAAGAGTATCTTGCAAAATACATTGACGGAGCACGTGCAAAAGGAGCAATACCAGTATTGATAACACCCGTCGCAAGACTGAATTATAAGAACAATACCTTTGTCAATGATTTTCCGGACTACTGTACAGCCATGAAGCAGGTTTCCCAGGAAAAGAATTGTATGATTATAGACCTTATGACTAAGAGCTTGAATTACTATCAATCAATTGGTTATAATCAAACATACAAGTTATATATGGTATCCTCGAACGGAACCGATTATACACACTTTACGGAGGGAGGTGCAACTCAGATTGCACGGTTGGTATCCGAAGGTGTCAAGGAAATAAACACAGGTATATCAAAATACGTCAAGTAAGCCAGAGGGGACGGTTCAAAACCACAGATAAAATTATAGATATACTTTCTGTAATGAAAGCCTTTAAACACTACTCAGAACATAATTTAAGCTGTTTTTAAACCCCTCTAACTCATTTTTTGTTTTGACAAAATACTCAGGTCTTGAACTGGAAATAGTCCCATTACACCCTTCTTTTAAGAATTATTAAGCCATTTCAAGACCTTACCTACGGGTACTTTTTGTTATTACAGCACTTCCCACTTTCTTTGCACTTCCCCAAAAACAAAGTGTTATAAGATAAATTATTGCAACTACTGGTCAGTTGAGTTATAAATCACTGTGTTAGGGTCATGCTTACGAGCCATAGTATGTTTTTTCTTACGATCCTCTACGCTTTCAAAAATGATGGAAAAGTCATAATTTTCCGGATAGAGTTCACTAGCAGGCACATGTAGTTTCAGCCTTTTGTGGTTTACAAGGAGTTTTTTCTCTCTGATTTGAACTCCTACTTCACCCTTTTCGTTGGCGCTCTGATATACTATTCCAATAATCTTTTGCGGATAAACAATTACACTGTCTCCAATATTCAGGCATAAGCTCCGAGGAGTTTGAGGAGCCTTTTCAACTTCAGGCATAATAACCTTTTTTAAAGGCTGTTCATCATATACAATTTCGTTTGAAATAGCATCAGAAGTAATGTTTATTTTTTTACCATAGGCTGCAACACTTGCCCGTTCTATCATTCTATCCGGTAGTCCCAAGCGCTTTGCAATATATAGGGCGCAGCTTTCACCGGCCTCTCCGATTACCAGTTGGTATAGCGGCAATAGACTTTGGCGGTCAAAAGCCATCCTTGCATTGATTAACCCCGGTGTTGACTTGGCAAACTCCTTGATTTGAGGATAATGGGTGGTTGCAACAAAGAGGCAGTTTTTACCCGATAATTCTTCAAGTATTGCTATTGCCAAACCCATACCTTCGGCTGGATCGGTGCCAGAGCCTAATTCATCTAGTAAAACCAATGATTGGTTATCTGCTGCCTTAAGTATTTTAATAATATTTGTCAAATGCGATGAAAAGGTGGACAGATTTTCCGAAATACTTTGGCCGTCACCGATGTCGCACAATACATAATTATTCATTGTAAAACAGCCAGACTCTGCAGGGACATGAAGGCCACACTGTGCCATCAGAGATAAAAGGCCTATGGTTTTTAGTGCAACAGTCTTTCCGCCGGTATTTGGACCTGTGATTATAACTCCTTTTGTAGCTCCGCCGATATGAAAATCAAGAGGAACCACAGTATCAGCATTTAAGAGTGGATGGCGTCCGGCCTTGATTTCAATTTTCCTTTCGATACAAATACGTAAGGGTATAGCTTTCATTGATATACTTAATTTTGCCTTCGCAAATATGAAATCCAGGATTTCCATAGCTTCAATATTGATATTGATATACTGCAGGTTTTCATCTACAAGAGCTGTAAGCGTGTATAAAATGCGACGTACTTCATTTTCTTCTTCTATACGCAGTATTGCAGCCTCTTCATGGAGTTTGCCTGCTGCAGAGGGTTCTATAAAATAAGTGCCACCGCTTTGGGATACATCAACAACAGTACCTTTTACATGGTTTTTATACTCTCTTTTAACCGGCAAAGTGTAGTGCCCGTTACGAATTGACACAAATCCCTCAGAAAACCAGAGTTTATTATTCCTAAGCAATGAATCAAGTTTTGATTTTATCTGCATACCTACGTTTTCAATTTTTCTCCTGATGCTGAAAAGTTGCGATGATGCTTTGTCATCTACCTGACTTCCGCGAATGGCACGGTTTATTTCTTCCTCAATGTTTGACAGATCATAAATGGAATTACCGTAGCACGCTACCGATGTAAAGCTTCCTTCTGCCTTTTTGAGATATGTTTTCATTCTCCTGCAGGCAGTGAGAAATTGTGAAATATTTCCAAGCTGATCAGGCATGAGAATACTTCCTTTATCTATAAGAGTAAGGGATTTATCCAAACCCTCCATAACTGACAGGGGAGGTGTTCCATAGTGCTCCATTATTAGCTTGGCTTCTGTTGTTTCATTTAAATGCCTCGACACTTCATTTTCTGATAAGAAGGGTTCGAGCATAGTTATTTTTTCTTTAGCGTTATCGGACAAGGCATGTTCTTTCAGGATATTTAGTACTTTGTCAAATTCCAAGGTAGTATACATTTTTTTTATCATTCTTTATTCCTCCTGTGAATAGATTAAACATTCAAAGGACATACCTTAACAGCTATTTTAAGCCAACGACTTATTATTAAAGAAGTCATTTATTTTTCATAACTAATTCCACCACGAGCCATGGTTAAAAAGGCACAGTGCTTCTAAAAGCTCTATTTAGAATTGTATTTTGCGGGAATAATAGAATGTTGAAAATTTGCCTCCCGTAATTAATGCTCAGAGGTCAAATAAAAATAGCCCGACAAACACCTTGTCGCGCCTTAAATTCATAATTCCGATATAAAACAAATACAATCGAAATGATTCTTGAAGCAGTCTGTAAGGTATGCCATATTTGACACAAACACATAATTCTCAAAGCCTATTTGAATATAGACGCTTGAGAAAGAACAAAACAATTAAATATTGAACTCATTACCTCAAAATATCACATTGAGTCCGATACAATTGACAGAATAACATCTGTATTTGTTTGTGCCCTTCCAACTTATTCAGTTGAAATTTACCTCGACAGAACTTACCGACATCAAAACCATCCTTTTGTTTGTTAATATATGCATAAAATATCATAGAAAAGCTGAAAAGTCAAGGTGAAAGAATAAATTGGGTGTACATTTTAATCGTGCACCAGATTATTCCAAGAACTAAAGCTCCAAGGCTAAGAGAATGTAAACTCGCTACGGGTCGAATCAAACTCGCTTCGCTCAAACAGTGATTCGACTTATCCTTC
>JAAZCB010000790.1 GCA_012513545.1 Clostridiaceae bacterium | reverse complement strand
TTATCGCTGCTTTTAGAATAAGTGGACATTTTTGATATTCGCTTGGACAGAGCCTGATATTTATCAAGTTCTTCCTCAGTTAGGCTTACAAATACCGGATGATATTCATAATCCGCAAGAAATGGCATATCTGTTTGCGGATTAATCGTTGTAAGAGCCTGTGCTATCGTGAATTGATAAGAGTTGTTACCAAAATATTCGGTAAGGACTTTTGTGCCATAATCATCAAACCAACGTGTTGGAGTTGCTGATAATCCAATTCGATATGAGTATTCTTCAAGCAAAGCTTTTTTTGACTTGAAGGCACCGAGGCCGTGTGCCTCATCACCGACAAAGCAAACTGAAGTTTTGGCGAGCTTTCTTCTTATTATTTTAGTGAAGTTATCGCTACTTGCTGTGGCATGTGTTGTATAAACGATAACATGGTTAGAGAATCCAAGTGTGAGGAGATCAAGCTGTTTATTTAGCTCCTCTTTCCACTTATGTGTACCATCGGCAATGATTATACTATCCACATTAATCCCGATTTTTTCAATCTCACTCTTCCACTGAAGCGAAAGTGTGTTTTGCGGACATGATATGATGACAAGCCCGGTTTGTTCCTTTTCGAGAAAATGGTGTATGCAAGCAATAGAAGTTCTAGTTTTTCCCGTACCCGTAGCCATCTCCAAAAAGAGTTTATAATCGTTTTCTTTCCACTTTTCAAAAGCTTCTTTTTGGTAAGGGAATAGATTGATCTTTTCAGTGATTGTTTTTCTCCTTCTGGAGAGAATATACTGCTTGGCTTCGAACTGCTCCATAGAAAACTCTTGACCTATAACAATTAGCTTTTCTCGAACTGCATCTGGAAGGTTCTTTATTATAACATTGGCTCTAAGCCCATTCCAAAAGTCATTAAATCTCTTAATATCGGCATGAAGGTAGTTGTCTTGACCTATCTCCCAGCCTCTAAAGACTTTAAATTCTTCTATATTCGTAAGCCAACCCGAAGCGGTTTCATTAATGGAGCCACTGAAGGATAATTGATTTCCGTCTATATCTGTCATAATACCTATCTTCTGATGAAACAAGGAATTATAATCAACTTCATCTGTGCTATTTTTCTTTACAAATGCTAGCCGCATCTCAAGATATCCGTTCGCTAACATCCAACCTAATGCACGCAAATGGTCTTTTTGAAATTCATCTTCGATATGTTCAAGATCACTTAGAAGCTGTTTGTTAAGATATTCGTCAGGGCGCTCAATGACAGCTTTAATTACCTCTGCATCCTTTTCGTCAAGACGTGGGCAGGCAATTATTCGCATTTTACCCTTGTTTCTAATAAGTCCGGCAATACCTCTAGCAGCGATCGCAAGACTCGCAGATGTAAAAAAACCTGCGATTCTATCGTAATACTTGGCCTCGGTTAAGAGTGGTACGTAAAACTCGTTTACAGGATCATCCTGACCGGTTTCGTATGATAACGCAATATGAATATCTTTAAATGACAATTATCGCCACCCCCTAATACTCTCAAGTGACTTTCGGAGTGCAATATCTCTATCATCGGTTCCATCATATATAAATTTTACTATGCTTGTAATGTTAGGCTTTCTGCGCTTTTTTGTTTGAGGAGAGAGTCCTATTAACTCGTCCTCAATGTCAACTTCTGAGTACAATGCCTTCCTAAGCATTCTTTGCATAATTGGGATTCTAAAAAGGAGTTTGGTAACAATCTTCTGTTTTTCATTTTCGTTTCTTTTATTAAACGCTTCTCCAAAGACAGATAATGATACCTGAAAAACATTATCTGGTGCCCTGATGACAACGAGGTCAAGGAGTGCAGCAAGCTTCGAGTGGTTTTCTCCGTATTTACGTCTTGCCACCTCTTTTTTTTCTTTGCCATTATCGAGATAGTAACCAAGCTCATCGTAGGTCATCTCGATGCCGCTTCTAGCTAAAATATCCGGTGCGTTTTGATATGCATCAGACATCTTGCTAAACTGTGGTATATTGCTTGGTAGTACTTCTTCTTCGCTCGGGTCATTAATAACAGCATCAAAAACATCGCTAATTGGCGTCTCAAGCAGCATACTACAG
>JAAZCB010000789.1 GCA_012513545.1 Clostridiaceae bacterium | reverse complement strand
GAAGGATAAGTCGAATCACTGTTTGAGCGAAGCGAGTTTGATTCGACCCGTAGCGAGTTTACATTCTCTTAGCCTTGGAGCTTTAGTTCTTGGAATAATCTGGTGCACGATTAAAATGTACACCCCTTGATTCCAGATTCTGTTTGACAAAAATATGTTTAAAGTGCTATAATCAAATTAATATTTAAACCTGTGATCAAGATTAGTACGAATATCTATTGTACAAAGAGAGTCGCCAGATGCTGAGAAGGCGGTTGCAAGGTTATTCCGAATGGACTTGTGAGGGAAGCCCGAAAAATTAAAAGTAGGCGCTTACGGGAATCCTTACCGTTATCAGTAGGAAGTATATTATTGTATACTTATTGAGTGGACGATTTATCGTCAATTTGGGTGGTACCGCAGAAGTCAAGGCTTTTGTCCCTGTTACAGGGGATAAAGGCTTTTTTATTTTTTATAAACTGAAAAAGACAAGGAGGATGAATATGTCGAAAGGAAGATTTGGTAATTACGGCGGTCAATACGTTCCAGAGACTCTCATGAACGCACTGCTTGAGTTGGAAGAAGCTTATAACCGCTTCAAAAAGGATCCTGAATTTCAGGATGAATTGGATAAACTGTTCAAGAACTACGCAGGGAGACCATCACTTCTTTATTATGCTGAAAAGATGACCGAAGATCTTGGTGGTGCCAAAATTTATTTGAAACGTGAGGACCTGAATCACACAGGTTCCCATAAAATCAATAATGTTCTCGGTCAGGTACTCCTCGCAAAACGTATGGGTAAAACCCGAGTAATCGCTGAAACCGGAGCCGGTCAGCATGGTGTTGCCACAGCAACCGCTGCGGCCCTTATGGGGCTGGAATGTGAGATTTTCATGGGTAAGGAGGACACTGAGCGACAGGCACTAAATGTATTTCGTATGAAGCTTTTAGGCTCAAAAGTTCATGCGGTTACAAGCGGGACACAGACACTCAAGGATGCAGTAAACGAGACAATGCGAGAATGGACAAATCGTGTAGAGGACACCCACTACGTCCTGGGATCTGTAATGGGACCACATCCGTTTCCTGTTATTGTCCGGGACTTTCAAAGCATAATTGGACGTGAAGTGAAAAAACAATTGAAGGAAAAAGAAGGACGACTGCCCGATGCTGTAATTGCGTGCGTTGGAGGGGGCAGTAATGCAATGGGCCTGTTTTATGACTTCATAGAAGATACCACCGTACGTCTCATTGGCTGTGAAGCAGCAGGCCACGGCATTGAAACCGATAAAACTGCAGCAACTATAGCAAAAGGTTCAGTTGGTATCTTCCATGGTATGAAATCTTACTTCTGTCAGGACGAGTATGGGCAGATTGCTCCGGTTTATTCTATTTCGGCAGGCCTTGATTATCCCGGGATCGGACCTGAACATGCCAATCTTTATGATACCGGAAGAGCTGAATATGTTCCGGTGACAGATAATGAATCCGTTGAGGCTTTCGAATACCTGTCACGCCTCGAGGGAATTATCCCGGCAATAGAAAGTGCTCATGCAGTCGCTCATGCGCGGAAAATTGCACCTTTAATGGGTAAAGATCAAATAATAGTAATTAACTTATCAGGCAGAGGAGATAAGGACGTTGCCGCAATTGCACGTTACAAGGGGGTGAATATATATGAATAGACTCAAAGAGGTATTCAAAAACAAAAATGCTTTTATCCCATTTATCACAGCTGGAGATCCTAATCTTGAGGTAACTGAGCAGCT
>JAAZCB010000788.1 GCA_012513545.1 Clostridiaceae bacterium | reverse complement strand
TGGATGTTACCGCGGGGATAAGGATGGGGTTTCTCTATTCTCCCGAGTTCGGTCCGTTGTTCCCTGCAAACAGGTATCCTTTTGCCCGTAATGGTGCGGCTAACAAATACTATCCCTGCAATACATTAAGGAACTTCTGGAAACTTGCACACATAATTCCGCCGCATCTTATACAGGTGGAGATACCTGATATCTTCTTCAACCCTCTGGAATTCCCTGAATATGGCGACAACAGGTATTCTGACCGTGACTCGGGGAATCCCTTGCATTTTGGTCCGCTGTATTGTGCAATGATTGGATTCTTCGCCTCGCCGCTTTTCTGGCTTCAGCCTTCACGGACAAACGGTAAACTGCTCAAGGAATACTCAAAGATGAGTCTGTTGTTCAAGAAATACAGGGATAATTTACACAAAGGTTTTGTTTATCCCTTTGGCGAACAGCCTGGCGGGACAAAATTTACAGGTTTCATGAGCATGGAAGGTAAAAGTGGACTGATTCTTGTTTTCAGGGAGCGCACCAGGCAGAAAAGCGCCTCAATTCTTCTGCCCTGCGTCGGACAGGCGAAAGTCAAAACTGTATTTTCAAACACTCATGTGAAAGCATCAATAAACAACGCCTGTCTTGACATCCGACTTGAGGACGGTCCGTCATTCGCGCTTTTGTCTTTTTCCGACGCACAGAAATGAAATTACAAGTTTCTGCCTGAAAAATCACTCAAATCTTATAGTCAGTATATCGTGTATTTTCACCGAGATAAAACCTGGGATGAGAAAAATTAGGAACAAGAGAGAATTATTTTTAGTCCTCCTAAGCACCCCTATTTAGTAGCAATGCCGGTAAAGATATCTACGTATTTTTTATACACGTACGATTTATCATACGTTTTTTTCGGGTCACGGTCGTGCAAGATATCAAGGTCAATGAAACGGTCAATAAGATTTTGCGAACCGGCACGCGTAAAGCCTGTCCATTTCTGGATTTTTGCAACGTTCACAATAGGCATCCTGTAAAGTTGCGGAAGTACCTTTATGGCACTTTCCGATGAACGTTTACTCAAGAACTGGATTTTCAGCATGTCCTGTTCACGCAATTTGGTAATACCAAGAACAGTATGAATTGCTTCATTGGCAATTTCTTCAACACCATCAAGGAAAAATTCAATCCACTCTTCAACATTTCCATCATGATATTTATCAAGACAATCATAATATACCTTCTGATGCTTCTTGAAATATGAAGACAAGAAAAGCACCGGTTTTTCAAGAAGATTTTCTCTCCAGAGGTAAAACGTAATAAGCATCCGGCCTGTACGCCCGTTGCCGTCCAGAAAAGGATGAATTGTTTCAAATTGCGCGTGAATAAGGCCTGCTTTTATCAAAGGTAAAACATCGTCTTTTGCATAAAGGAATTTTTCCAAATCATTCAGGGAACGTTCCATATCGGCAACCGGCGGCGGTACAAAATAAGCATTGCTCGGTCTTGTCCCGCCTACCCAATTCTGGCTGCTGCGAAATTCCCCGGGATTCGCAAATTGAGTTGCCCGTGCACCTTTCATTAACTCCTTATGTAATTCCTTAAGAAAACGTAAACAGAAAGGGAATTTTTTCAATCGTTCCAAACCATAGTTGAGGGCTGTAATATAATGCAGAATATCATCCACATCCGCAGGAATGTATGCATTAACATTGGCTTCTGCTTCAATGGCGTCAATCATTGTCGCCTTCGTTCCTTCAATCTGGCTTGATGATGCCGCATCTTTTCTTATGTACATAAGCAAGAAGAAATCCATGTCCGGCAAAAGCTGGGTGATACCATCTAATTTTCCAAGTAATCGAATAGCCGTATCATTCTTTTTCTCTATCGCGCGGGAAAAATGAAATCCACCCTTAGGAGGAAAGGGATAAGGGATGAAAGCCTCGAACCCACTTTTCTGTCGTCGTAATTCGCCTATTAGTATCTTTTTCATAGTTTGTTTACATCTTTATTAACTTGTAAAGAAAGTATACCCCTTTGTTTACATCTTGTCAAACTTGTAAAGAAAGTGAAAAGATTCCATATCCCGGCTATATAAATTCAGAGTGTCCAAAAAGCGTCCAATTTAAAGAGAAAAACGGGGTAATTTCGGGCAACATAGGTAAATCATAAAAATTGTTAAAGTCATTGAACTGCCTTGCTTTCGTCAATTTTTCCTCGGTCTGCTGGAGGGGGATTTTTCGGATTACGAATGCGCTGCTCTGCCGCTGAGCTACACGGGCTTGATAAGCAATATTATACGATATTTAAAAGGTAATTGAAAAACTCATTCACACAGAGCCAAAAAAAGAGAAAAGAACGCGGATGTCAATGCATGCCTTCATATTTTTCGCCCTCTGGCCTTTTGCAAAAGCTTTACAACTTCATCAGTTTTAAGAACCTTGCCATAAGAAACTACTTTTCCATCTACAACCAAAGCGGGAGTTGTCATCACTCCATATACTGCAATCTGAGAAAAATCGGTTACATGGTCGATCGTTGTATCCATCCCAAGCTGTTTGCCTAACTGCCTGACAGTAGTTTTATCAAAGAAAGGCAAGGCCTTTAGTTGTTCAATTAGATTTTCTGCGCTTTTCATAATTATGACAATAGTGTATCAAATGTGAAATAACCTATAAATAGTTATTATCCGAGAGATGGATAGTAATAGAGAAAACCTCCTGCCCCGTAATCCCCTCCCTCACACACTCCACCATAACCGGCTCCATTTATTTTTCGGCGATAATCAACATCTGAAAATCGTCGGTATTTAATTTATCGCCTCTGGACAAAGATCCGAGTTTCGCCCCATAAATATCGATGGTTTTAAAACCGACCGACTTCAGCAGCCACGTCATTTCAGAGGGGATATAATATCTTTCGTTGCATTCCAGTTCTTTTTTGTTGCCAAAGTCATCCACCACCGTAATGGTACTGCGGTCGCGAAAAGTCATAAAATCAAAGACGCCCCCTTCATAAGCTGTTTTCTCTTTATCGTCAGCATCTGAATGAAAGTCCTTGACCGAATGAAGAAGAGGAAAAAAGCCATTCATTGTTGTCATAATAAGTTTACCGTGTTCTTTTAAAGCCCGTGATATGTTTTTCAATATCTCGTAATTCATTTCGTCTGTTTCCATCAAAGGAAAAGCTCCTCCACATAGCATAATTGCTACATCAAATTCATTTATAAAGGGCAGTGTTCTGGCATCACACTTTCTGAAATCTATTTTTAGGTCCGCTGATGCCGCTTTTTCCTTTGCACGGGACAAAAGGGATTCCGATAAATCTATACCCGTGACTTTATATCCCCGTTTAGACAATTCAATGGTATGCCTGCCTGTACCACAGCCGATATCAATTATCTTTAACGACTTATCATAGTTTATCTCTTGCTCTATGGAATTACACTCTCCTTGCGTCCCCTGTGTAAAGACCTCGCTGTCATACTTTATGCCGTAATTTTCATACATCGTCTCGTACCATTGTTTCATGATTCTCCACCTCCAGAGTTTGTGCGAAAACGGTAATAAATGCATTATATAATTTAATATTTTAAAACTTTCTACCCACATTACAACCTTTTATCTTATTTAAAAAATTCTCTTGTAAATAGATGTATCTTAGATATAAAATAAAACACGGAGAATAATCAATGAAAAATAAAGAGTTAAAAATTTCACAAATAACCTCAATCAAAGAATCAAAAGATTTGGATAACTTGCTTTGGCAGGTCCTTTGGAAGCCCCTATCATTATCCCAAAATATAAGCGAAACATTTCAATTGACAGGGAAAGCCATAAAATTCGCAGCAAGCAAAGAAAGAAAACTAATAGGCGGACTTGTAGCTTACTTTATAACACCCAAAGAGATAGAGATAAGACATATCGCCGTTTTACCACAATTTCAAAGGAAAAGCATAGGCAGTGCGCTTGTCAAACATCTGGTATCGTATGCTTCTGAAAAGGGATGTGACCGGGTTTATACCATAGCACGCACTACTTCGGTAGATTTCTTTGTCAAGCTTGGCTTTAAAGTCAATCCTCACCAAAAACCACAGGACCACCCTGCCTTCATAAAACACGGAATCACTTTCCACCTATTGGAGCTATATCTATAATTTATCTAAACACATTTCTGTATTCCTTGCTCAAAATCTTTTTTTATCATTATACTGGGGCAATAAACAACCTTTTTTATTTCTCATCCTCTACAATTTTTATCTCCTCTTGCATCTTGGCGGCTGGATTATTTTTAAGTATTAAATACAGTATATTGAAATATGAATAAAACAGAAAATCTATTAAATTAAGGTTATCAATCTTTTCTATCCCTTTTTCGTAATGGCGAATGTCACATTTATTTGCAATAGTTGTTAATTGTTTCATCTCTTCATTTAAGTAGTTTTTTATTATTTGATTTTGTGTTATGTTATTTAAAATTTCTTTTATACTACTTTGTTTATTTGTATCTTGTAAAGTTTTTGCCCTTTCAAAAGCATCAACAATTTTTTCTAATCCTGTCTTCTTATTTTTACCTGAACGGTGGTAAAAATTAGAAATTGCTAAATTAATTAGCGACTTTAATTCGTTGTCATCCGTTTTTAATTCAAGTTTTAATATAAATTTATCTAGAATTATATTTCCTAATAGTTTTATCTCCCCCTTTTCTAATTTATACGGATGATTAAATTTTTCAAATAATTTGTTGACTGCAACTGTATATTCATAAGTTCCTTGTCCTCTATCAAACTCTATGGGGTGATTACAAAAATCGTTTTTAACAAACTTTATTGGTTTACTAATAAAATTAAAAAAACACTGAATTAAATCTAGCTTTCTGAAGTTGTCCCCAAAAACTGGACAGAGCTCTTAGGTGTATAATAATAAAGAATCATATCCATAATAAGAGGGGACAAAATGAGAAGAAGACATAGCGCAGCATTTAAAGCAAGGGTAGCTCTGGAAGCAATAAAGGGAGAGAAAACTATTGCTGAGATAGGCAGTAAATATGGTATCCATCCCCACCAGATTAGGCAATGGAGAAAAGAGGCACTGGATCGTCTGCCTGAATTATTCAATGGGAAGCAGAAAAAAACTGATAAAGCATCAGATGAACTGCAAGCAGAGTTGTACCAACAGATAGGGCAGTTAAAGGTTGAGCTGGACTGGCTTAAAAAAAAATCTCAGTTGCTGGAGTAAAAGAAAAACGATCGCTCATTGATAAAGTAAATCTGTGCATTCCACTAATAAGACAATGTGACCTATTAAATTTGTCTCGGTCAAGCTATTACTACCAGTCACAGAGGGATTCCTCGTATAATGAACTGCTTATGCGACTTATAGATGAAGAATATACCCGGCATCCATTTTACGGCAGAGGACAGATGACCAACTGGTTGAATTCGCAAGGACATCATGTCAACCCAAAGCGAGTTAGACTGCTCATGCAGAAAATGGGTATACAGGCGATTTATCCCAAGAGAAAGACTTCTATCACGAACAAGGAGCACAAGATATTTCCGTATCTCCTGCGCGAGATGAAAATTGAATATCCCAATCAGGTATGGGCAACGGACATAACTTATATCAGAATGCATCCGGGCTGGCTGTATCTGGTGGCAATTATGGACTGGTACAGCAGGTATGTTATAAGCTGGGAACTTTCAAATACGATGGACGTTGGTTTCTGTCTTGCGGCTATGGGTGCCGCCCTTGCCAAGCATAAGCCGGACATCTTGAATTCAGACCAAGCATCACAATTTACCAGCAGGGATTTTACAGGAATGCTGGAAACTGCAGGGGTTCGCATCAGTATGGATGGAAGAGGCAGGGTATATGATAATATCTTCATAGAACGGCTCTGGCGTACCGTAAAATACGAGGAAGTGTATCTGCATGACTACGAGTCTATCAGAGAGGCAAAAGAGCGTTTAAATGAGTATTTCGGGTTCTACAATGAGGAACGGTTTCACAGCTCACTTAACAAAAAAACTCCTGCAGCAGTTTATTTCGGAGGAAAAATTTGACAGGAGAAAAAGGAGGTGGTTTAATATCACTGTCAGCAAAAAAAGCTGGCGGTCTAAAAGCTTTTTACACCTTAAGAACGACTACTTTCTGTCCAAACAAAGGGGACAGGCTCATTCTTTCATTTGAAATTAACATATTAGAAGAGGATTGTTGGAATGCATCAAACTGCACATCCCCTAATTCTTTATATATCTCTCTTTGAATATTATCTGGAGAATAAAAACTTTT
>JAAZCB010000074.1 GCA_012513545.1 Clostridiaceae bacterium | reverse complement strand
TTACAAGCCTTATTATATCAGTCCTAAATTCGTCATTATACCGGTTACCCTTATTTATCATGTTTATCTCCTCCACAGGTTTATTTTACCCTAACTTACCTGTGTCCGGCAAATCGAGTATACCGCATAGTACCAGTTGGATGGTTTATACAGCTGGTATAGTCCCTATTTTGCTGTTAGACGTATCCGATTTACCTCACTTTATTTTTAGTCTCATTCTTACTTCAGTTTTTTCTCAAAGAACACTGAAAACCTACACGAAACCAGGTAATCACTATATTCTATCAACTTACTCTTCTTCCAATACATCCAATGACTCTGAAAGAAAATCAATCTTGTCCTGTAATCTTTCAATTTCTGCCCTTACTTTTGCAACACATTTTTGTCTGGTTTCAACTAACATATCTTTTCCCATAGCCTCAATAAGAAGTAATGCTTTCCTGCTTACTTCAAAGTTGCCTTCACACATAAAATCAACAAGTGTATCCAAATACCTAGAATAATCAAATGGTTCTAATGCAGCTAATAATGTTCCTCTAAAACCTTTTGTTTTTGGATGCTTTAATAATCTTATTATAGGATCTACAGCTTCCTCATCTCCGATATCTGATAAAGCTATTGCAATTGCATTTCTTAACAAGTGATTGTTTGTACTCTCCAATTGTTCTATGAGAAAAGGTACTGACTTTTCAATTTTTCTTTCTGCAATCTGTTCTATAATGTAAATTGCTTCATCAATTTCATTTTTATTTATCTTTTCTTCTAAGTCTTTTATATTCATACTTTATCTCCTTAATAGCCACTTGGGCTTCCTATCTCTACCCAATAGTCATAAACCTCTTTTGCCATTTTGCTATCCTCAATATCTGCACCACCCCAATATTTTTTTCCTTGCCTTTCCCACCATTTCTGGAAGTTCTTATCCTTATAACCATACCAGTTATCACGTTGCTTTTTAGAACCACCTCTAAACTCTTTTCCCTTCTTTGGTTTACTATTTCCATTACCATCATAATCCTTCGCATTATGTACTAAAACCGACTCATCCGACACAAAGTATGTATGCCAATCCTCTACTTCAAAATTATACACCTTTACAGGCCTGTCAAAAACTCGTATGTTAACTTTATCTATAGTTTTTAACTCACCTGTATAAAGCCTTAATACATCACCTGCTTTAAGGTCACCAGCTTCTATCCAGGCTATTCCTTCAACCCAGAAAGGATGTGTATCGGTAGTCTTTATTTCTTCTCCATCAACAAATACATGTACAAGCTTTCTTACTTCCCTAACGAATACTTTTGCAACCTTCTTCAAGCCTTTTTCGCACGTCTCAACATTTTCCGAGTATACAAGATCTCCTTCCTGTATATCCTTAATCTCATTGTACCCGTCTTGTGTCAGCACCAGTGTCTCCTCCGTAAAGCATGAGCTCTTATCCCACATGCCTTTCTTTAGACTCCACAAGGTACTTATAACGAAAACAGCTCTAAATGCTGCCTGATCATATTCTCCATTTTTTAACGAATCGTATACACCTTTTACACCACTACCCAATCCAAAGGCTATGAGCACTGGCCTTAATCTATTTACCATTGCCAACGGACCTAATATGGCACCGGTTATTCCTCCGCTTATTATTCCGTTTACTATGTCATCTATAGTACCTCCACCAAGC
>JAAZCB010000787.1 GCA_012513545.1 Clostridiaceae bacterium | reverse complement strand
CTTATTTGCCGTGACAATGTCAGCTTTCCGCATATCAAGTATGACCTCAAAAGGTATATTTTCAATTTCCTTGTAATCACTTACTGCCACAAGACACTTTACGTTAACCTCATCGGGAAAGATTTTAATATCTATTGAATCAGGCTTGTTTAAAATTTTAACAGGGACCTTCAGTCTTGCTTCTGTAAACTGTTCCACAGGTATTGTGACAGTAACCTTTCTTTCCGACATATCGTACAACCTGGCATTTTCAAGCGACAAATTCTTCCTTAACGTCTCATTAACTCCAATGAACCTTCTCTTCCTGGTCTTAACACTTTTTACAGTATCGACTATATGTTTTGGCCCTGTAATTGTTATACTGTCAGGTTCTGAAGCTATGCTTCCTTTCACGAAATACTGTTTGTCAGTATTTACTTCAACATCAGGAACAACCCTTACTTTCCTGGAAACAATCCTGTCAAATGTAAAGTACAGGGTATCCGGCTGTATAGATGTTATCTGGCATTCAGCCTTAAGCTGGTTGGTGAGGTTTTTGATAAGACCTGATGTGATCACGTAATAGCTCAGGCTGCTGCTGCCCGGAACTCTCCTGTAGTTTACGTCGGAGATATCAATGACAACCGGGGTTTTGCTGCCGTAGACCTTAAGCTTCATGATTGAATAACCCGGCCCTTTTAGATACAGGGTAAGTCTGGACGGAAGATCTTCAACAAGCACTCTGTCTTTTGGAATGTTCGCATAACGAACCGGGTACTTTATGTCGGTTTCAATCTCTTTCTCAAGCGAATTAAGAAACCACAGCATAAAAGAAAGGAACAGGAAAAAGACAAAAATCAGTATGTCTTTGTCAATGCCCTCTGTTCCTTTTTTAGAAAGGTTACCCAGCAATATGGATCGTTGCCCTTTCACCAAAGAATTGCGATTTTCAGTTACTTCTGCTCGATGTCTGTCGGATCTTTAAGAAGGGCATTTTTATCTACCCTTAACTTTACGTCTCCTCCTACATCAAGCATAACGTATGTGTCTTTTACCTCATTTATTTTCCCGTATATCCCGCCAGTAGTAATTACTTTATCACCTTTTTTCAGGGAGTTTCTGTAGTTGCTCATCTCTTTCTGCTTTTTCATCTGTGGCCTAATCATAAAAAAGTAGAAAACAACAAAAACGAGCAGAAGAGGCAGAAAAGTCACCATTGCACTGCCCTGACCGGAGGATCCTCCTGCTGGCTGCGCCACTAAAAGTAAGTATGCAAAATTGGTCATCATAAGAATTATTAATTGTTATTAACGTTTAAAACTTCAGCTGTCACTTTTAGGATCACCACAGGCGTGACGGCATTTGATCTGACATTAACTGTTTTTGTTTGAATGCCGCTCCTGCCTGCTGTGTTGAATACAACTTCAATTGTCCCATTTTTGCCGGGAGAAACAGGTTTCTTGTCATATTTAGGAACTGTGCATCCGCAGCTTGCTGATACCGACTCTATTACCAGACTACCTTCCCCCGTATTACTGAATGAAAATATGCAGGCTACCTTTTCACCCTCTTTAACCTTTCCAAAGTCATGTTCATATTCATTAAAGCTTATCTCTGCCTTTCCAGATTCCGCTTCTGTTATAATCTCTCCATTCTCCCTGTTATTCTTTGCCTGGTTGCAGGCAAGGACATTGAGCAGGAAAAAAGATATAACCATTATCTTAATAACCTTCATCATTTTTCTTTTTTATTAATTGT
>JAAZCB010000786.1 GCA_012513545.1 Clostridiaceae bacterium | reverse complement strand
GCTCAATCCATGATATTGGCAAGTACGCAAAGGCTGCAGCAGAACGCGAGGTGAAGAACTCAAAGTCGAGCCATGTTCTGCGGGCACTGCCACAGATTGCTATTCTTCGCATATTAGATAATGTCCGCTAGGAAAGGACATATCCCTTAAGCAATTAGGGCATCGAATTGTGCCACTTCGGGGAATCACACTAAATAGATTAAATTCGAGCTTGCAATCGGGGCAGATAACTGCTACATGATTTTTGCATTTATTAAATGGGTATTTGAAAATCTCTCCATTTATATAATCATTGAGTACTCCTTTTAATATCATAAAACCAGAGTCATTTTTATCCTTGAATCTCCCGGATATGTAGTTGTTCACGTAGGGAACAGGGAAATTCATTGAAACTCCTTCCTCACAAATCGCCCATATATCTTTTCCTGATTGGCAGGCAATACCCACCTCGAATGAAATCCAATTTTGAGTGAACTTCCAGTTTTTATCGTTTCCATCGGTATTCTTAACTAATTCTCTTCCTATTACAAGAAAAAGTGCTGCAGATTGATTTAATTCCTCTTTTATGACCTTCCAGGCGGGATGTAGTATTGTCTCAAATTCAGAGCGAAACGATTTGATCCCAACTCTAGAGCTGATCCTATCTATATCATCACATAGATCATTATCTTTCCGAGTATGAGAAATAAATATCTTCATCATTATAGCGTGCTAAATGTTTACTCTTTGCATTTAGACTTTTGCATAAGTGTCAACGCCGGGATAAAACTGTCCAATTATGGCGGAATAAAACTGTCCAGTTCTACTTAAGGCTTCTGCCCAGCCAGGCTTTTCGCGTAAAGTCGCATTTTAGCCCTACTTTACGTGCAGGCAGTACCAATTTAAGTGCAAATACATTAATTTATTTATTATAAATAACGCAAGCCAAAAGGCATAATACATAAGTACTGAATTATCCATGGTAGTTCTCGTGAAGATCTATGACTAAACAAGAAACCGATGAAGTTATGCGGAAAGTTCAAAATTGGCTGACCGAAGAGGGGATTTATCGAGATAAGGTCGCGGATGAAAACTCAAATTACCATTTTGAAATAGAGTTTCCGCTCAATTCCGGACGCAAAATGCGAATAATCCAACCTAAACAAAGAGAGGATACTATTATCGTTCTGAGTGCGATTCGATTTGCAGAGCAACATTATAATGGTCTTAAAGCCAAAACAAAGGAAGAAAGAGAAAATATAATGTGGGATTTAAGATTTCAATTACTATTCAGGGATACAGAATTTAATATAATACCAAATGCAGATGATCCTCAACAGATACAATTCATTAGAACTCTGAGATTCGACGGCTTGACAAAAAACATGCTAATGGACGCGATCAGCGAAGAGCACAAGTGCCATTTATTCATTATTTGGAGCATGATGAAGTTGTTTAGGGAAGAACCTCCAAAAACCCAGGAGGTAATGTACAGTTAGTGCTTGCGCCACAATTTATATTATCACTTTTTTCGTATGTGTTTAGCTCCTCTAAATAGCT
>JAAZCB010000785.1 GCA_012513545.1 Clostridiaceae bacterium | reverse complement strand
TCTAATAAGTTATTCCAACGAAGCAGTCACAACCAATTGCTGCCCTGGATAAATCAAATCAGGATTAGTCAGATAATTAAACACCACAATATTATTCACATACGTCCTGAACCTTAGAGCAATGGAGTAAACCGTATCACCCGGCTGAACGGTGTAAATAATTGCTTCCGCCGGGGATTCTGGTATCACCAATGTCCTGCCCGCATAAATCAGATTTGGGTTGGGTATATAGTTGAATTTCAATATGTTTTCTACTGTTGTGTTGAAGTTCCTGGCGATTCTACCTAAAGTATCACCTGGCTGTATTATATAATTTATTGTGCCTAAAGGGGCAACAGGCTGCCTGAATCCGTAATACTGAAACATAAAATCACATCCTCGGCATTGGTGTAGTCATATAAAATTTCTTTTCAGCAAATTTATCCTGAACCAGCCTTAAAGCTTCTCCGAACCTCTGAAAATGTACTACTTCTCTTTCCCTCAAAAACCTTAACGGATCAATAACATCAGGATCATCAGCAAGATTAATAAGATTCTCATAAGTAGCACGTGCCTTCTGTTCTGCTGCAAGGTCTTCATGTAAATCAGCTATAACATCCCCCTTTGACTGGATGTATGCTGCCGTAAATGGGACTCCTGCAGCACTCATAGGGTATACGGCATGGTCATGATCCGTATAGTATGCTCCCAGTCCTTCCTTTTCAAGCACGTCTGCCGGAACGCCTCGGGTCAGTTGGTATACCATCGAGCCCACCATTTCAAGGTGAGCCAGTTCTTCTGTACCTATATCGTTCAATATGGCTTTAGTCTCATCAGTAGGCATGCTGAACCTCTGACTGAGATATCTCAGTGAAGCTGCAAGCTCTCCATCTGGTCCCCCGTATTGAGAGATAATATATTTAGCCATTTTGGGATTGCATGTTCTTATTCTAACCGGATATTCAAGCTTTTTCTCATAAACCCACATTATATAACCTCCTACAATATATATTTACTTTTATTCCCATGGCCAGGGACTCTTTATCCACTGCCATGGACATTTACTCATTGACAGTTGGGCGTTGATAGGCCCATACATACATTCATATTCATTTCTTAACATTACAGATCTATTTATAAAGTTATTCCGGAGCATAATGGCTCTGAAGTCATTAGGATGAGTATCCAGATATAAATTTAAATCAATAATTGTAAAGTCGGCTGCCATTATTTCTCTCATTAATCTTTCACGGTTTTCATCCATGTTTTTACCTCCTAAGCGTCAAGCAGATATTCGGGATCTTCCCCATATGGTCTGTCAAGTTCCGGAAAAATTGTTCCAGCGTATAAGCCTTTTAAAGGTGGATATATACAGGTCATGCATTGAAAAGGAACATAGGCATGAGCAAGTTTTGGCATAGGCATACACGGCTCGCAGGGACACTGAGGATTCATATGCATAGCCTGCATTTGCATACCAGGAATTGAACCTTCATTGTCATAGATATTAGGCATCATTAGAATTACCTCCGATGTAGCATTTATTAACATAATATTCTATTGAATACCAAAAGGTTCACCAAATAGTTGATATAACATAAATATCATGTATAATATATTAATAGTATAAATTTCTGGAGGGGTTAATTGTGGAAAAACCTATAAGGCTTTCCTTGTGCCAGATGAAAGTAACAGAAGATAAGAAAGCAAACCTTCAAAAGGCTGCAGATATGATAGAAACAT
>JAAZCB010000784.1 GCA_012513545.1 Clostridiaceae bacterium | reverse complement strand
CTTAAAGTTGAATTAGAGTCACTGCTTTCAACCTTGGTCAATGAAATTCAAGGAGCTGTAAGATTTTACGACAATACAAGTCCTGAGGAAGATAATATTACAAAGGTGTTGATTTATGGTGATGGTGCTTATCTAAAGAATATCGATAAATATTTAGATAAAAATCTTCCAGATGTTAAAGTAGCATATGCTAACCCAAGAATAGATATGGTTCCCATACCACAATTCATTTCGCACGAGAAGATATTTTCGCACTTGGTTGTCACCGGGTTGGCACTAAGAGGACTTGGAAAGTATATAAAGTTTGAGGATGTTAATTTCATACCTCAAGAAATACAGAGTGGATATGTAAATGAGCAGGTTAAAAAGCGCGTAGGAAATATAGCTAAAATAATATTTATCAACGTAATTGCTATATGTGGATTTTTACTTGGGGGACTTTTTCTTTTAAATCATGAGTCTACTCAAATACAAGCCTCGATAAATTCAAAGGTAAGTATTTTAAAGGGAAGGAGCATACAGAGTAAGTCTGAGGAAATAAAGAAATTTAACAAATCTCTTTCTTCCATAAGTTCAATAATAAGTTCGGAATTTGATTGGATTAATATTTTTGATAAGATTTTATCTGTTACTCCGAAAGAGGTTAAATTAAATAATGTGAGTATAAATGTTGATTCGGCAGGTGGATCTAAATCAGCACCAGCTTGGACAATAAACTTATATGGCAAGACAAATTCAAGACAAACTGTTATCGATTATAGTAATTCATTAATTTCTACAGGTATATTTAACGATGTTTTGGTTCCCGTTTCTGCATTTTCTACAAGTGATGAGGTTGTTTTTCAAATTAATATGAAACTAGATTTTCATACATTACTTGCAGATGCTGATAAATTTAAGGAAAAAGAAACTGAGTCATCATC
Source organism: Clostridiaceae bacterium (assembly GCA_012513545.1). The sequence continues at coordinate 1,653 of JAAZCB010000784.1, read as the reverse complement.
AGAGTTAGAATTAAGACCTTTTACACCGGCAAAATGAAGCAAAAAGATAAGTCAAAACAATTGAATATAAAAAAAACTTCTGCAAATACTAAATATTATTACCTTTTTATTGCTCTTATTCTTTTATCGGCAATTTCTTTACTTATATTTAGTTACATAAAGCTAAGCGAAGTTTCGGCCAAAGTATCAGGTCAACGAGCATTATTGAATAGATATTCTGAGGAGGAGGCTAAAATCAGTGGACTGTTAGACGAGTTCGGGCTTATAAAGGATCAATCTTTGAAGTTGACTAATGCAATACCAGATAAAGTTAACTTAGTAGATTTTATAGAAAACATAGAACAAATAGGATTGATGATAGGAATGAAAGTTGATGTTCGATTGAAGGAAGGAGTTGTAGATGATGATGGTGTTATTGTAGATGTAGTATCAGATGCTACTAAAAAAATCACCTCATATTCTGGCATTACTGACGTTGAGGTTCTTGAAGTCGGTGTAACCTCAAGAATTTCTCCAAGCGAATTTAGCAAGGTAATTAACTTTATAAATTTATTGAGTGATTTGAAATATTATTCAAAGATTGTAGATATGAAGTTTATCTCTGGATTGGATGAAAGCGGAGGAGGAGAGTATCTTGATTGTATATTTACCTTAAATTTATACGTAAAAGAGGGAGGAGTAGCAAAATGAAATCCTTAAGTAGTAATATACAAAAAAATATTATGTTAATTAGTGAAATCTTAGTATATTTATTATTACTTGGTACCAATTTATTTTTTGCACATAAGATTTACATTAGTGTTATTAATAGACCTGATTTAGTAGACAAAGCACAAGAGATAACGATTAATCCGATAAATACAATTAATGAAAATCTGTTGAATCTCTTCGTTGAAGATCAGGCAGACAGGGTTAGTTATGAAGGTGTTGGTTTATCACAATATGAAAATATTTGGAATGATTTAGAAAATCCAATTTCTCCGTTTTAATATTAAAATCAAATACAAATAAAAAAAAGAAGCCTTTGTAAAGGCTTCTTTTGTTAATAGTAAGATAAACAGTTTTTAGTAAGTTAGATAAAATACAGCTGCTGTTTGATCGTCGTTGATTTCCATGTTATTGCTTGCAACAATAATATGTTGAGGATTTGATGTGCTATCTACACCAATCAAATATTCAGTCGATCCATCTGGATCTAATGGCAACTCATTTAGATATGGGGTGAGTCCATCAAGATCTGATACATTGCAAGCCCCATCCTCTCCACAAGTTGCAGCTGATGATGAAACCGTTAAAGCTGCGAGAGCTTCTTCATCTATTGTTGGAAAATCTCCTGCATTATCTATGGTATATACACTTACAGCTTGAAGAACAGCATTTACATCTTCTCTTCTTCTTGAGTTTCTTGCATCTTGGAATCGTTTCACAGGATTAAGTGCAACAAGAGTAACAACAGCAAGAATACCTAGAATTGCAATGACAACAAGTATTTCAATTAAGGTAAAACCTTTTTGATTTTGTTTTTTCATTTGATATACTCACCTCCTTGTAATAAATAGACAGTAGATTCTTAATACAATATTAAGTCCATTAGTTAATATTGTTCTAATCCAATCTACATTATTGAGATAAGCATTGTCAAGGACTCCAAGG
>JAAZCB010000783.1 GCA_012513545.1 Clostridiaceae bacterium | reverse complement strand
TTTGTTCATGCCTTGCGTTATTCAAGTTCAACATTCTTACTCCTTCAAAACATATTTTAAAGTATTATATCATTTGGCAAACCAGTTTCCAACAATATTTACGCAATTTACTTCAGGTATTTCTCAGATATTCATTTATTCCACCGTTATAAATGTTTTTTATATTCTCGCCAAAAAAACCCTGATATTTCTTTTTAGTTGTATCACTTTTCATAATAACCACATCTATCTCAAGCTTTCTTTTCTTTAAATGACAAAACTTCATTTGGGACAATTTAAGAATGTGCTTAAACTCATAATCCGACTGAGGCATTGAATATCCAATAAAAATCCATTTGTCCGAGCTTGACAAAACATCCTCGGCTTCGCTCCATATATTGGGATAGGAGTTTTCACGAAAGGATTTTCTATAGCTTAAACTAGCAATATGAGAGGATAATTTGTCTTTGCAAACACAGCATTCTTCCGGTTCAATAATCACGTTCATCCCCTTTGCTTTTTGAAACTCATTAAATAATTCAAAGTCGGACTTTCTGAAACCAGCCTTGTTTATTGCGTTCACACGCTCATACAAGTCATTCACCAGTACACGGCAGTTATCACAATAAAGCCAGTTAACCGAGCCATGAACTTTTAGTAGTTTGATATTCTCTTCATGCTTATTTTTGTTTACGGGCTCCAAATACTTTCCGTTATTGCAGTAATTAATACCGGCATTTGGTTTTACCTGTCCTAAGTATTTTTCCAGAACACAATCCCAGTTCAAAACTATATAACTTAAGTCCCGATGCTTTTCATGGAGAAATCCGATCAATCTTAATACTTCCTCGCTATAGGAGCAGTTTTCATGGAATATCATAAATATCCTGTACATTAGGAATCTTCTTATGGCTGCAAGGTATTCAGGCGAATAACGTATCCCAAGGTGGTGTCCTGTCCGGCTGCACAAATCAATTGTAACAAGTATATCATCAATACCGGGTATAGTTTCCCCGCCGTTATACCCGAACACGTCTCTTAAGAATCGCTTTATCACCATAGATATTTCATACTCAAATTCGTTATTATCAGGATATTTAACTATAAATTCAGTTATCTCAGATAGCAAGGGCATCCCTGAATTCTTTGAAAAACCAGCTCCAAGTATTACTGCAGTTTTCATAACAGCTCCCAAAATTTTAATTTAAACTTCAATATTAGTCTTTCAAAAATTTCATAAATTATCGGTAATTTCTATACGTAAAGATAAACCCAAATAACTCTTCACCGTTGATTTTATCTTGTAAATATGATAAAATTTATTATTATTGGTGGAGGTGATAACGGTTATGAATAATGTAATATATTTGCTTTCCGGGGTTGCGGTGCTGGGCGTTTCCTTTTTTCTGTTAATGCGCTCTGCAGACAAAAACCTTGCGGCACTTAAATTAAAATCAAAAAAGAGAAGGTAGTTATTGCCATTACCTAATTAGAATATTATCAAAAATATTTTTTTCGAACCATTATTTCAAAATTAAGTCTCCAGGAGTTTGAATTATTACCTTACTCCTGGAGATTAAGCTGTGTATTAATAACATTTCTATGTATTATATTAATCCTATGATTTTATCTTTCTTATTAGCTTGGTCAGTTGTCGTTAAGCAGGCTCATAATCCTATAAACAGGGAAGTTGAATCTTTAAGCTATTATTCTTTGTCCATATTGAATTAATAGTATTTTGATGCTATAATTTATTTATAAATACAGTAGAAAATATAATAATAAAAAGCAACATTTTTTGCAGTACTTTTATTTTTTTTAAGGGGGAATATATATGGAATCAGCCCATCGCAATAAGAAGCTGATATCAAAGTTCAATGAACTCCAGGAGGAAATTCTTAAAATCGGCTGGAATGGCATAATTGAAAAATATCACCCTGATATGAACTGTGATGATGATGAAGCTGCCAAAACATTCAAAATGTACAAAAGTATTTATGACAATATGAAAAAACGTATTATTGTTGAATGTTGAAACTTATATATAAATAAGTTTCAAACACCAGGTCCGGTTTACATTGGCAAGAACTGGCCGGACATCTAATTGCTTTTATCTGACTTTTATTTGAATAATGGCTAATAAAATAAACGGCTGGAAATTATCCGCCGTTTTTTTATCAGGGCCATTTCCCGAAGGGAAATCAGGCAGCTTCCTCCATACATCTTTATACTGCCTGATAAAGTTGTGTGCCCCCAAATAGAATTTATTTCTAAAAGCAGGGCACAAAACGAGGAAGTGCATTATATTACATTTTGAAAAGCTGACAGTTCGTTATGTTAAGAATGTTACTAACAGGCTGCACCAGCTACAGGGCCGTTAAAGCAACCACGGTTACAGTAGAATAACAGTAAGAAGAGTATTATGAACCACAGTATTTCATCATTATCAAATATGCCTCCTATAAATCCTTTACCTGACATATAAACATCCCCTTCATAATTTATTAGGCATCTAACCTATAGTATTATATTCAAATAAAAAAATAGTGTTACAAAGAGATGTTATATTTCTATAATCCTAAGCCATCTTGTGGCATGCTTCTCTAATAGGTTTGAATACTTTGATTTCATCAAATCACGTAATCTTCCGGTATAAAAACCTTATAATCCTTGGGTCTGACATAAATTTGCTGTTTTTCCTTCAGATCAAGTTTTCGGTAGATCTCTTTGCTGATTTCAGCCTCGAAATACTCACCACCATCCAGCCTCTTGAGTTCAAGGTTTACAATCGGACCAACTGCCTTAATAAAAACAATCTCTGCAGAAATGAATTCATTTCCTTGTTCCGTAAGGCTTATTTCAATATCATGAGGGCGAATGTAACTTATAGCATTTTTATTTTTGATCTCGGCATGTTCAGGCGCATCCAATCTTAAAGACCCAATTTCAACCTTTCCATTATGTACTCTTCCATGAAAAAGGTTTACATTTCCCAAAAAATTATATACAAAGGGGTTTCCCGGATTGTCATACACCTCTTCCGGTGTACCTATTTGCTCTATTTTGCCTTGGTTCAGTATTACAATTCTATCAGCTACATCAAGGGCCTCTTCCTGGTCATGCGTGACAAAAACGCTGGTAATAGGATATTCATCATGCAACTTTCTCAGCCATCGGCGAAGATCTTTTCTTACCTTTGCATCTAAAGCACCAAAAGGTTCATCAAGCAATAATACCTTAGGTTCGACAGCCAATGCCCTTGCAAGTGCAATTCTCTGACGCTGGCCACCTGAAAGCTGTGCAGGATATCGTTTTGCAAGCTCCTCCATTTTTACTAACGCCAGGAGCTCATGTACCTTTTTATTGATAACTTCCTTGCCTGGTCGAAGCTTTGAAGG
>JAAZCB010000782.1 GCA_012513545.1 Clostridiaceae bacterium | reverse complement strand
TTTTAGGATACCCTTGTCTTCAGGCGGCGGATATACTGATTTATAAGGCAGGATTTGTCCCGGTTGGAGAAGATCAACTTCCTCATCTTGAACTTACAAGGGAGATTGCGCGCCGTTTTAATTTTATTTATAAGGAAGTATTTCCCGAGCCTCAGGCAATTCTTACAAAGGCAAAGGTTCTTCCCGGAACAGACGGGCGAAAAATGAGTAAAAGCTATGGAAATACAATTGCGTTGTCGGATAGTCCGGAGGAAATAAGGAAAAAAGTGAGTACAATGATTACAGATCCTGCAAGAATTAAAAAGGACGATCCGGGGCATCCTGAAGTGTGTACTGTGTTTTCTTTTCACAAGGTATTTAATGAAGAAGAAGTGCCTGAAATTGAAGAAAATTGCAGGAAAGGCAAGATTGGTTGTGTACAGTGCAAGAAAAACCTTGCAAATAAGATGGTAGCTTATCTTGAACCGATATATGAAAAAAGACAGGAGATTCTAAAGAATCCTGGTATTACAAAGGAAATAATCCGGCACGGGAATGATGCTGCAAGGAAAGTGGCAGCGAAAACTATGGAAGAAGTCAGGAATGCTATGAATATAGACTTTTTTTAAGTTTCAATACTTCCTTAAATTTCACCACTAAAAGCAGATAGTAAAATATATCTGTTTTTAGGGTCCATAGAAAGTGGTGGTTAATTATGGAGAGTGCTCTATCAAAAGCCTGTACAATTAAAATACAAAACTTCGAAGGCCCTTTTGATCTTTTATACCATTTGATAGAGAAAAACCAGTTTGATATTTATGATATTCCAATAAATGAAATAGCGGACCAGTATCTTGATTATTTGTTTGAAATGCAGGAACTTGATCTGGAAATAGCAAGCGAGTTTTTGGTTCTTGCATCAACGCTTTTACACATTAAATCAAAATTGCTTCTTCCAAATCCGAAGGAAAATAAGGAAGATGAGATCGATCCAAGAGAGGAGCTCATTTTAAGACTTGTAGAGTACAAAAAATACAAGAAGTTTACTGAAATATTGAAAAACCGGGAAAAAGAATGGGATAAGGTTTTTTACAAGTACCCTGAAGAAATTGATATAAAGGCTGATGAGGTGCCTTTAGAACTCTCGGTGGATGAGTTGAGACAAGTATACCTTGCGATTCTTGACAGGAATGATAGGAAATTAAATAAGAACACAGGAAAAATGACCCATATACTGCAGCATGAGAAGGTTTCTTTAAAAAGCAAAATCCGGGAAGTAGTAAGGACTTTGTTAAACAAAGCATACTTCAGATTTTCAGAGCTCTTTCCAATGAAAACAAAATCCAAGCTTGAAATTGTTACAGGGCTTTTGGCAGTACTTGAGCTTACAAAACTAAAAAAAGTTACAATATTGCAACCTAAACAGTTTTCAGAGATAACGGTTTATAAATGTGAAGGCGACCTTGAAGACCTTGAGGGTATTGAAGATATCGATGATGAAAAAATAGCAGCTGAAAATTCTAGTGCTGTATAATGGAAGGGTTGTTTTGGGTATGGATTTGAGAAAAATTGAGGGAATAGTTGAAGGATTGCTTTTTGCATCCGGAGAGAGAATATCAACTGAAAAATTATGTGAGATATTAGGATTGGATAAAAAGACAGTCAAACTTGTAATTAACAACATGATTGTTAATTACAACGAAAATCCTTCAAGGGGAATCCTGATAAGGGAAATAAGCAACGGATATCAAATGTGCTCAAAGCCTGAGATATATGATTACATTAAGGTTTTATTCGAGCCAAGGCAAAAATCCGGTTTATCTCAGGCGGCTTTGGAGACATTGGCTATTATTGCATACAACAGGCCTATAACTAAGGCAAGAATAGAGCAAATAAGAGGTGTTAATTCGGATAGTGCAGTAACAAGGCTTTTAGAAAGAAATCTTATCAAGGAGGCCGGGAGGCTGGATGCACCTGGGAAACCGGTTTTGTATGAAACTACAGAGGAATTTTTCAGGTCCTTCGGATATAAAGCCGATTCGGACCTTCCCATATTTGAACTTGAAGATGTACAGGAAGCAGTCGAGTCTCAACCCCTTCAAGAATAAAGCTTATTAAGTCTTAAAATTCCAGAATTTAAAAAAAGTACACCTATAAGGTGTATTTTTTATATTTTAAGGAAAAAATAGTTAGTAGTAGTGTGTTCTCAAATTATCTACGCTGATCAAAATCCAAATACTCCTATAATTTAATGGGTTGAGGATTTATTGT
>JAAZCB010000781.1 GCA_012513545.1 Clostridiaceae bacterium | reverse complement strand
TAATAAAAAGCTTCGGGACATCGAGTCCCTTGCTTTTTGCCTGATTTCCCTTCGGGAAATGGCCCTAATATAAAGCTTCGGGACATCGAGTCCCACGCCTTTTCCCTCTTTCACTTCGTTCGAAAGAGGGAAAATAAAAAACGTACGCTTTCCGTACGTTTAATTTATTTAGTAACAGCATTTAATGCCTTGGCTAATCTGGATTTTCTTCTCGCAGCGGTGTTTTTATGAAGAACATTTTTTGCTGCTGATTTATCAATAGTCTTAAAAGCATTTTTTAAAGATTCGTTAGCACTTGCATCTTTATTAACTATAGCTTCTTTGCATTTTTTAATTGCAGTTTTTAAAACAGACTTCTTAATGCTGTTCTTAAGCGATTTATGCTTTGTTATTCGAACTCTCTTAATAGCAGATTTAATATTTGGCAACCAATTCACCTCCTGCGAGTTAATCAACAAAAAGTATTTTAACATGAAAAAAAATAAAATGCAAGGATTATTTTCTAAAACAAAGATAAAAATATGCTATATCGTTTAGTTTGTAAGTTAAATATAAAATCATAAGAACGGTAAAAATATCAGTGTTAGAAAATAAAAATATATGTTGAGAGGAAGTGTACAATAAAGTGATAAGAAATATAAGAACGGATCTTGCACTTGAGGAGCATGAACTGCTAAAGGAGCAGGAACTCAACCAATCCGACGCGGGCTACAAGGATCCACCGGGAGTTGAAGTAGAAAATGCAGGGTCGGAGGATATAAAAATAACAAGGGTAAGGGTTACTTCACCAACCGGGGAAGCTTCGATCGGAAAACCGATGGGAAACTATGTAACCCTTGAAGTACCAAGACTTAAGCAAAATGATCAGGTTCTTTACGAGGAAACATGCAAAGCTCTTGCAAAGGAACTTGTACCAATACTTAAATTAAAGGAGAATTCAACAGTACTTGTTGTGGGTCTGGGAAACTGGAATGTAACTCCTGATGCACTAGGTCCTAAGGTAATATCGAGCCTTATGATTACAAGACACTTGCTGGAGTATGTGCCGGAGCAGGTTCAGGATGGGGTCAGACCAGTATGTGCCATTGCACCCGGAGTGCTTGGGATAACAGGAATTGAGACGGGTGAAATTGTAAGAGGAATTGTTGACAAGGTTAAGCCTGATATAGTTATAGCAATTGATGCTTTAGCATCAAGAAAGATGGAACGTGTTAATACTACAATTCAGGTGGCAGACACCGGTATTTCTCCCGGGTCAGGTGTCGGAAACAAAAGAATGGCATTATCTGTAGACACACTTGGGATACCGGTTATTGCCATAGGGGTTCCGACAGTAGTAGATGCTGCGACTATGGCCAATGATACAATTGATCTTGTCATAGATAATCTGATCAGAGAGGCTGGAAACGAAAAGGACTTTTACAATATGCTCAAGAATATAGACAGAACTGAAAAATATCAATTGATACAGGAAGTGCTGCAGCCATACATCGGAAATCTTATAGTTACTCCAAAAGAGGTTGATGAAGTAGTAGACAGGATTTCAAAGGTTATTGCAAATGGTTTGAATATTGCCCTTCATCAGGGAATTACATTGAGTGATGTTAACAGATATGTACACTAATGTATAAACTTATAGCAATTATAAATGTTTCTATTAAATTCTTATAGATAAAAAGCTGTTTTTATAGGATAATAAATAATATAAAAACAGTTTTTTTATTTCTAATGCTTGGAGAATTCATAGTATGCAAAAGGTTAGCAGGAAAATCTACAAATTATATATGAGCCTTCCCAATAAGGTCAGATTTTGTATATTTATTATTGCTCTAATATCGGTAGTTTTTTTGTCAAAAGCTATTTTAGAGCGTTTTGTCTGGCGTGGATCTGATATCAAGGCATATGTGACAGATAATCCTGTGGCAAATGGTGAAGAGAATGAGGAAAATGGAAAAAAGCACAGGAATCCGGTCCAAAGAGAGGTTGTTGTAGTAATTGATCCCGGACATGGAGGAGATGACCACGGAGCTAGCAATGAATTACTATTTGAAAAGGATATCAATCTGGATATATCAAAAAGACTTGGAAAAAAGCTCGGGGAAGCTGGAATTATGGTTGTATATACAAGAGAGGAAGATGTTTTTGTTGACCTCGATCCGAGGGTTGATATTGCCAACAATTTGGACGCTGCTTTGTTTATTAGCGTACACAGCAACTCCATGCCTGATAATTCACAGTACAAGGGTACGGAAACCTTGTATTGTCCTCCTGTAAATGAAACAGACGGTAAAATGGACGGAAGAAAGCTTGCCGTGATAGTACAGGAAGAACTTGTTAAGACTTTGAAAACTATCGATAACGGTATAATTTACAGACCAAATCTTGCAGTGCTTAGAAAAACTAAAATGCCTGCAGTTATTGCAGAAATAGCCTATATTTCTAATGCGTCCGACAGGGAAAAGCTAAAGAAGGTGGAATTTCGTCAAAAAGCAGCAGATGCATTGTCAAATGCAGTAATTAAGGCACTTGACAAGATGAATGCCAAGAAAGATGAAAATGGAATCTGGAAGTTGCCTGAAGAATAGAATACTTTCCTGCAAGAGCTTGCAGGTATTGTTTATTGTGAATATTAAATGTATAATTTGGTTGTGCCAGGATTTTAGATATAAGCCCGAAAATAGATAAATCCGGGTAAGAGCTCCTGTAATTCCTGAAATTTAAGGTATGTTTGTTAATTGGGTATATTGATATATTTTTTTTATGGGGAGGCGTTTATGAAAAAGTTGTGGAGCTGCATTTTAATACTGTTTGCATTGATTCTATTCTGGAATCAACTGGTTATGCAGCCTATAGTGTTATTTTCCGTTGCATTTCATAAGCTTGGTCATGCGTTGACGGCTTTTATTTCGGGATATGGTTATAATGCATTTAAGGTTACCTTCAGTACAACATCGGATACAGCACTACAGGCAAGAGGATGGTTTGCAAATTTTATGATTTTAAACGGAGGATATTTGGGAAGTCTGTTGTTTTCAGTTCTGATTATACTGTTGAACAAAACATCAGCCAAAAAAGCTATACCCGGAGTTCTTGCAATAATCTATCTTGTCATTTCAGTTAGCTTTCCTGCATTCAAGGTTGACATTATTCATGCAGTGATATTTACTGCTCTTATTATTATACTCTACATAATTTCGAACGAGGCTCTAGATGAATTTGTTACTGATGTTTTAGGCATTTCTGTCATGGCGTTTATTATATTTGATACATTTATCTGTACACTGCTTCTAACCTTGAATCAACAATTGTCTATCATAAGGAACTGGCAGGTACATTTTTCCTATGATATTCTGGAACTAAGCAAATTAACAAACCTGCCGTCTTTGCTTTTGGGGATAATATGGCTTGCGATAGCAGTATTTATATTAAATCTTATTCTTCTAAAGGGTTCAAAAGGCAAAAGCAGAAGGTAAGCAACAGTATTGATACAGTATTGATATGCAGCTTCGAATATGATTATATAGTGTAGGCAGCTTTTAGCAGGAGGTTTAAATATGGACATAAAGAAAAGAATTGAGGACTTAAGAAAAACGATTGAGTACCATAATGACAGGTATTATAATCAGGATGACCCTGAGATTACAGATTATGAGTATGATCTGCTTTCTTTGGAATTAAGGGGACTTGAGAAGGAGCATCCGGAATTTGCCGCAGCAGATTCGCCTACAAGGAAGGTTGGCGGCAAGGTTAAAAGGGAATTGAGAAAAGTTCAGCACGATGTACCGGTTGTAAGCCTTCAGGATGTATTTTCAAAGGAAGAGGTTTATAGTTTTGTAAATAAAATGATACAGGAACTGGGCAACCCTACCTTTGTTGTAGAAAGAAAGGTAGATGGTCTCTCAGTTGTTCTGCGCTACACTGACGGTATTCTGACGGAAGGGATTACAAGAGGTGACGGAGTAACCGGGGAATCGGTATATGAAAATTTACTGGAAATTAAGTCTATTCCGAAAACTATTCCGGCTAAACTGCCTTATTTGGAAGTTCGTGCAGAGGCATATATGTCAAACGAAGCATTTGAGAAGGCTAATCAGAAGCAGGAAGAGACAGGAGGGAAAATTTATCAGACTGCAAGAAATCTTGCAGCGGGCAGTTTAAGACAGTTAGACCCTGCAATAGTAAGAGAAAGAAATCT
>JAAZCB010000780.1 GCA_012513545.1 Clostridiaceae bacterium | reverse complement strand
GGGTTTTAATCTGCTTACTCATTGTCAGCACGCTCCATAAAGACATCGGCTATTATTCTGCCATCAGTATTGTCTACAAATATAGTATAACAGTTCCCTTTTAACATAATATCCTCTTCAAATGCCATTACATCAATTTTGTCGTACGCTAACTTTAGTTTCTGTTCTTCTCCATTAAATCTTGCATACATGCAATTTTTAACCCTTATTAACGATTCCATTTTATATGGGAGTTCAACATTATGTAAGAATATATTAGACTGTCTCATAAGCTTAATAACCATTTTTATTTCACCTTCATTACTGCCCTCAACATCCATATATTGAATAAGTGGGCCAATTGGTTGTGCACCTTTGTTTTTTAGGAAATTCTCCATTTGCATAACTTCCTTTTCTATTCCTTCGTTTTGTTTTATATCAATCTCTTTAATCAGAACATTACTCAGTTTTAAAGTCTTGTTATCACTAATTTGAATTTTTTCATTTTTCATTGTTATACTCCTTATCTAAAATAAATATTTCCAAACGTTTTTTACCTTCAACCAAATCTCCTTCTGTTAACAAATAGTAAATTTCAATAGTCATAACTTTGTAAATTTAAATTATCTCTTATCCACTTCTTTATTTCTTTTGGGTGAGTAAAGTTATTCTTTATCTTGTATATTTTGCCATTATTTAAGAACAGTATATCATCTGCTACCTCCTGTGCTATGTCTATTAGGTGCGTTGATAGTACTATTGTATTGTTTTTTTCCTTATAAGCTCTTAAAAAATCTATGACTATCTCTGCAGATATAAAATCTATTGCACCAAATGGCTCATCCAAAAAAATATATTCATATTTCAATAAAAATCCAATAATTAATACTAACTTTTGTTTAGTACCCAAGGAATAAGAAGAAATCAATTGTTTAATTTTATCCTGCATTTGTAAGCTTTCCAACAGACTGTTAAATTCCTCTTTTTCCAACTTTTTGTTTTTCAAATTAAAAATGAGATTAATAAACTCAATACCTGTTAAATTATTATAAAAGTTCATTTTATCCTGTATATATAATATCTTTTCATTAATTAATTTTTCGTCTAGAGCTAGATTACTTTTCAAAAATCCAGTAAGACAATTAAATAAAGTTGTTTTCCCTGCACCATTTATACCAAGCAAACAGTATATCCTACCTTTTTCCAGTGTAAAACTAATATCATCCAGTACATTAACAGTACCATCATATGAAAATGTTAAATTATTTATTGCTAACATTTTTCTACCTCTCTTCTTTTTTCTGCCCTTAATTTATTTACAGTCAAATGAAAAACATACATAAGTCCAGATATAATCATTAGGAATATTTGACCTTGCAAGTGCACTGTATAATCATTCTTATAAACCGAATAAAAAGACACAATTACAATAAATAAGATAAGTATATTTATAATTCTGATTAATTCACTTTTGCTATTCAGCTTGTTTATAGACTTTACTCTCCACAACTCTATTGTCTTCCTTATAAACATTGTTTGGATTGCAGATAGCAGATATATTAGTGATAAGTACGTATTAAATCTTATTATACTCGATACTATCAAAACAGTAAAAACTGAATAAATTTTAGGGAAAACTATTACAGAAAGAACTCTGGATTTAGCTCTAACTAATCTTGTTTTTGTGAATGTAATATTATAATTATTCAAAACATCTAAATCGTTTTCAATACTAACATGATTATCAAAAGCTCTGTTAATTATAGCTAAAAATACTAACTGTCCAATAATTATAGCAGTTACAAGCTTAGACATAAATATATTGGTTTCAATTGAATTCGATTTTTCTACAAAGTAAAAATATAACGGTATAGCTATATAAATTATATGTAGTATGTTAACAAAGTAAAATGAGAATTTGTTTTTTCTTATTATTTCTTTTATATCCTTATTAAAGATCTCATTTTCTATATGTAATAGATTTTTCGAGTATACTTTACGATAATAATCCACTATTCGATTAGTTATTTTGTCTGAATATTTACTGATTTCGACACTCCTATTGAATATAAGTGCTCTTGTTTTTATTTTTAAGAAATCTGTTGAATCTTTTAGTATAATCAAAGTTAATCCAGTTATAATCACAAAAATTAGAATTATTGGTGTATTTATTTCTATTACACTCCTAACAATTTCCTGCTTTAATGAAATTTCAAGGTTACTCATAATACTAATTGGAGAATAAATAGATAGTACAATTAATAAAAAAAACATATAAAAGCCAACAATAGTATTAAACATTTTTATGTATATACTTTTCGCTGTATTTGTGAAATATCTCAAATATGCTGCTATTAACACATTAACAATAATAAAGTAAATCACTGCAATTATTGAACATATATAATATACTGTTTTGGAATTTCCAACAAACATCCCAAATGTTAGTATGCTTGGTACAATTACAGGAAGATATGTTTTAGTAAATATCATAAATAATCTTAAAACTATATAAACATCAGCTTTATCTGGTACAAATTTAATAATTACGTCGCTATTCAAATTCTCAAAAAACTTCTTTTGAACATAAAAGTGTATAAGACCAATATAAAAAGAATTTATAACAAACAAATTAATCGAAGCTTCTTTTATAAACAAATTTATATTTTCATTTATATTACTCACGACAACTACAGAAATAACAGTTGGTAAAATATACAAAAATAAAAATTTAGTAATCTGTTTTATGTTCAGTCTATTTCCATTTGCATTAACCTCTAATATAAACAGCCAACTCAGCATGAATCCTCCATAATTATGACTTTGGTGCGAAAAGTCATTTTAAAAACTAAACAAAGTATTAATTATTTAGTATTATTAATAATTTTAATAACTTTCGCACCAAAATCAATTTGTAATACAATCATAGACAAATTTCATTTGTCATATTACATCAATCAAATCTTACACTTGTTCCCATCCAATATACCAATCCAGCTGCTCCAAGTCCGGCTGCAATTCCTAATACTATGCCGAGAGGACCTGAAACAAGTGATGCTGCGGTAGCTACCATTCCAGCAACTTTGGCTCCAATTATTGTAGTTGTAGTCCAATAAGACCAACATGCACTCGCAACCATCCAACCACCTGCTTGTGCAAAAGCACGACTGCCCATTCTATATGCAAGTTGTTGCATTAAATTATCCAAACTCTTAACGAAGGTATTGCCTGAAAAGTCTCCCCCTTCTAAGTACATCATCTCTTCTTGTTACATTACAACATAATTGCTAGGCATAGCTAGTGTTCCATTATAACACATTTCCATTTTTATTTCCTCCTTTAAATTAGTTTTTTCAGCACCAGTTCGCGACGATGTACTATAATGTATGTTAACATTTAAATGTAACATCCTAATAACACATCTCATTCCCATTCAAATCTGGCACTTCTTCATTTATCTCTTTCTGCTCATCTTTCACAACAAAATTCCCTTGCTGCATCTCCCACAAACGATAATAACTTCCCTTCACAGCCAGCAACTCCTCATGACTCCCCTTTTCAACAATCTCGCCCTTGTCAAGAACAATAATCTCATCACAGTTCTTAACAGTAGTCAGTCTGTGGGCAATAATCAACATGGATTTCTTCCTGAATTTATTATAAATCATATCAAATATAATGCCTTCTGTTGCAAAATCAAGATTACTTGTAGACTCGTCCAGAATATAAAATTCACTCTTCTTTAAAAACGCCCTTGCCAAGGCAATCCTTTGCTTTTCGCCACCGCTTAGCCCGTTTCCGGATTCCTCAAGATATGTGTAATACTGCATCGGAAGTCTCTTTATAAATTCATGGGCATCTGCTTCTTTTGCGGCCTCTTTAACTTCCTCTAATGATGAATTCATCTTTGTTACCCTTATATTGTCATATATGCTTTTTGAAAACAGCTCAATACTCTGTGGCACATAGGAAATTGCCTTTCTTAGAGATTCGTTACTTAATTCATTAATGTCCATGCCGTCAATAAGTATTTCTCCATTTTCAGGTTCGTAGTATTTTAACAGCAACTTTGCAATAGTTGACTTTCCGCTTCCGCTGCCTCCAACCAGTGCGACTTTTTTCCCTTTCGGAATTGTGAAGGATATATCTTTTAAAACAGGTTTCCTGCTACCATACCTGAAAGTAACATTTTTAACCT
>JAAZCB010000779.1 GCA_012513545.1 Clostridiaceae bacterium | reverse complement strand
ATGTAGTCCCTTTATCAGGTATGCCAAAGAGCCTTATATAACCGTTATGCATTTCCACAATAAGCTTTGCAAGAGAAAGACCAAGCCCTGTACCTGACTTGCTGCTGCTTTTCCCCCTGTAAAACGGCATAAATATATCTCCTTTTTCCTCAGGGGATATACCCTGAACGGAATCTTCTACCGATATATGTATTGCTGTACTGCCTTCACTGATTATAAGCTTGATACAACCACCTTCCGGTGTATAATCAATTGCATTCTTAATAATATTTCCGAGTGCTTCGCAAAACCAGGAAAAGTCTATAAATGCCGCAACAGAAGCAGCACTTGATACAGCAACTGTTTGTCCCTTACTTCTCCAAAGTGGCTCGAGGTTTTCTGTAACATGCGTTATGACAGTATCAAGCTTGACAATTTCCCTGTCAAGTATCAAACCACCCGTACGGAGCCTTGCATATTTTAAAAGTGTCTGCACCAGCCAATCTATCCGCTCAACCAGTTTCCTGTTCCTTATAAGAAATTCTTTCCGAATCTCTTCCTTATCACCATCTTCCTCAAGAATCTCATTGAACATTCCGATCGATGCAAGAGGTGTTTTGATCTGGTGTGAGATATTAGCCATCATATTTTTGAAGAATTGCTTCTCGTCCTCCAGCTTTTCAAAAAGCAGCTTTATACGCACAGCCATCTGATTTATCTGAAATCCCAGAATGGATATTTCTCCTTCTTTTTCATCACTAAAGCGCACAGCATAATCTCCCCTCATTATTTTTTCTATACCTTCAGAAAAATTACGAAGGTGGCAGTATAGCTGTCTGAATATGAGAAATACCGATATAAAAAGAAGAATAAATATTATTGTTAAGATTAAGGGAATTACAACAGCAGGAAAAACATAAGGGCTGTCAGGCAGATATAAAATATCCCGGGCGTTTTCCGGGGTATAGTTATAGTCCTTTAATATATTTTTACCAAAATCAAGAGCCTTTTGTGAAGGTCCGGCTGTAAAGGCTTCAATAATTTCCGGCTTGAGCTCAGGGTAGCTTTCAATAAGCCTTCCCATAACTATTGTGTCTCTTTCTATCAACTTTACTGATATGTCCTGCCACCACCAAAAAGCCCCAAACATATAAAAAAGTATCGTTGTAGTCCACATAGCAAAAAGGATAATTGATAAAAGCCGGAATTCTCTATTTCGAAAAAGCATCATTCTCATAAAACGCACTCCCTTGATCCCATCTGTACCCCACTCCTCTGACTGTTACTAAATATATTGGTCTTGAAGGGTCCTTTTCAAGCTTTTCTCTCAGTCGTCTTATATATACTGAAAGTGTCCCGTCATCCACGTAGTCCCCTTCAGCATCCCAGAGTTTTGAAAGAATGTGATCCCTTTCAATGTTTTTCATGGGGTTTTGTATGAATATTGACAAAAGCTTGAACTCAGTCAAAGTAAGTATTATTTCCTTGTCTCCTTTGAAAAGTCTATGCTCAATAAGGTTTGCTCTGATTTCACCCGAACAAATAATACCGGACATTGTATTTCTCGTCTGACCGGGGTTTGTTCTTCTTAAAACTGCCTTTATCCTTGAAACCAGTTCCTTTACTTTAAACGGTTTCGTTATATAGTCATCAGCCCCCATATCAAGCCCCATAACAATATTAACCTCTTCGGTGCATGCTGTTAAAAATATTACCGGAACAGGCTTATAGGAATTGATTTCCCTGCAAAAATCGTAACCGCTTCCATCAGGCAGCATAACATCAAGTAGTACGAGGTCAAAAGCCTCTTCCTTCATGAGACCTCTTGCGTCTTTTAGTGTAAAGGACTGCCGGACAATATGGTTTTCTTTTTCAAGTATGTACGTTATACCTCTTACAAGCTCTTCATCATCTTCAACAAGTAATATTTTCGTCATTTGACACACCTTTTACAAATCTTCTCCACCAAACAAGACTAAGATTATTATGAAAATAAACAAGACATTTAACGTTGATAATAATCTTTCTACACTATCACATTGAATTATCATACAAGAAATTTTATCATTACTACACATGCTTCCTATTTAAATTATATCACGTAGGTAACAGTAAATATAGACTGTTAATTTCTGTATCACAAGGTTAGAATATAATATATGATAATATCTTATAAACCGGGAGGTATTTAAATGAGTACTTCAAAACCCAAAGAAAGTTACAACGCCTTGTTAGCACAGAAGCTTATCGAAGAATTTGAAAAACGCAATATAGAAGGATTTTACTGCAAGTCAAAAGAGGAAGCTTTGAAAAAAGTCCTTGAAATGATACCCAAAGACAGCCTGGTTTCCTGGGGAGGCTCATTAACCCTGTATGAAATCGGCTTAAAGGACGCCTTGAAAAACGAAGGGTATAATTTTATAGACCCTGCTGAACCCCAGGGAAGTAAAGAAAAGGAAAAGGCGGCACGTCAGGCGCTTTTAGCAGATTACTTCTTCATGAGTTCAAATGCGATAGCTGCCACAGGAGAGTTGGTAAATATCGACGGAATCGGCAACAGAGTTGCAGCCCTTTGTTTTGGACCGAAAAACGTCATAATAGTTGCAGGTTTAAATAAAGTTGAGCCCAATTTAGATGCAGCAGTTCTTCGAGTTAAAGACTGTTCTGCGAAAATGACTGTGATGCTTTATAAACAGGATTACTCTTCGTAT
>JAAZCB010000778.1 GCA_012513545.1 Clostridiaceae bacterium | reverse complement strand
CCTTTAATATATTTCTAATTTTTAGTGTTAAATATAATAATGCTCTTATATAAATTTTGTTATTTTTGCTGTTATTAATTGTTTAGCGTTTAGCAAATATGAGGTAATTCAAAGCAGAGGGGGATGTATTCATGTCTATTAAAATTACCAATAAACTCTTCAACTTTACTTTATCAATCGTTTTCCTTTTTGTTCAGATAACCATGGCAGGCTTAATGATTGAAAATGCCTATGGTTATTCTGTCGTATCCCAGGGTGTAACAGCCACCGCAAGCAGTTCTATGGCTTCATACCCGGCTACTAACGGAAACGACGGAAATATCGGTACACGTTGGTGTGCCAGTGACCAGAATGTTGGTCATTGGTGGAAAATAGACCTGGGAACCTACAAAAATATTGCAAGTGCAGAGATAACCTGGGAAAAAGCCGGAGTATACAAGTATAGAATCGAAGCATCAAATGATAATAATAATTATTGGACAATTTGTGACAAGACTAACAATACCAGTTCCTCCCAAATTCAGGTTGATAACTTGTACAACACCAGTGTAAGGTATGTTAGAATTACAATAACCGATCTTCCAAGCGGATCTTATGCAAGCTTTTATGAGTTCAAACTATTTGAAACTGGTGTAGCTACACCTACACCAGCTTCTTCTTCTACTCCTACTCCTGCACCAACATCAGCTGGTTCCATAAGTGCCTTTTCACAAATTCAGGCTGAAAACTACAACAGCTACAGTGGTGCAGACCTTAAAACTGTTAATATTAACGGCGGAGCAGCCCTCGCCTATATCAACGACGGCTATTATATAGCTTTCAATAATGTTAACTTCGGCAGTGGTGCATCCTCTTTCAGGGCAAGGGTTACTACTGACAAACCAACCACTATCGAAATAAGAACCGATAGTTCCACGGGCAATCTTATAGGTACTCTGTCAGTTTATTCCACTGGAGACTTTGGCAACTACCAGGAGATGACCTGCAACATAAACAATACTTCCGGAATCAGGAACCTGTATCTGGTGTTTAGAGGACCTGTTAACTTTGACTGGTTTACTTTTTCTGCTTCATCAGTCCCTGCACCAACCCCAACACCAACTATTCCTGTCTCAGGAATCAATGCTTTTTCTCAAATTCAGGCCGAAAGTTACAACAGCTACAATGGTGCAAACTTACAGCCGGTTAGCATTCCCAGCGGTGGTACTGCTATCGGTCATATCCAGCAGGATAACTATGTCGTTTACAATAGTGTTAATTTCGGCAGTGGCGCAATCTCCTTCAGAACAAGGGTTGCAACTGGCAAAACCACCAGCATCCAAATCAGGGCAGGAAATTCAAATGGTACTCTTTTAGGTACTCTGACTGTCCCATCTACAGGAAACTATGACAACTATCAGGAAATGAGCTGCAATATAAGCAATATTTCTGGTATTCAGAATTTATGTCTGGTATTTACAGGAGCTGTTAATGTTGACTGGTTTACATTTATTGCCGGAGCACCCGGCACACCAACACCTACACCTGGAGCTACGCCTCTCCCAGCAGTTTTAAGTGCCTTTTCACAAATACAGGCTGAAAATTACAACAGCAATAATTCTTCAAGTATTCAAACCTTTTATTTAGTAAATGGTGGATCTGCTATAGGTAGTATAAACAACGGCAACTATATCATGTTTAATAATGTAGATTTTGGCAGCGGAACAAATACCTTTAGGGCAAGAGTAGCATCAGAATCTCCTTCAGGTATTCAAATAAGATCAGACAGTCCAACAGGTCCTCTTTTAGGGACATTATCTGTATACTCAACAGGCGGCTGGAACAACTACCAGGAAATGAGCTGCAGTGTAAATAATATTACCGGAATTAAAAATCTGTATCTGGTATTTACAGATCCTGTTAATTTCGACTGGTTTATGTTCACTCCAGCAGCAACAGCTCCCCCGTCTTCTGTAATTAGTGCTTTTTCACAGATAGAAGCTGAAAACAACAGCGGGCTTAGCTCGAATAATATTAATACACTCGATATTAATCCTAACGGAAGTGCCTTAGGCTATATCCAGAGCAGCAACTATGTTATCTTCAACAACGTGGATTTTGGCAGCGGAGCCGCTTCTTTCAAGGCAAATGTTGCATCTGCAGCTGGGACAACTACTGATATCCAGATTAGATTAGGCAGTTCAACCGGCACCCTTATAGGCACATTGCAGGTACCATCATTAGGAAGCTGGGATACCTATTATCAAATTACCTGCGGTATAAATAATACGACTGGTATTAAGAACTTATATCTGGTTTTCACTGGACCTGTGAACATTGACTGGTTTACGTTTTCTGCGTCAGTGGTCACACCGACCCCAACTCCGACTCCAACTTCTACTCCAGTACCTACAAATACACCAACACCTACAGCAACGACAACTTCCACAGCCACAGCAACACCAACACCTTCGATTTCACCGACTCCTATGACAATTGATCAGCCAAACCTGTTACTATCAAGAGCCACAGATGACACTCCTGATTTAGGATCTCTTACAGAAATCTCATCTTTACAGAGCGGGATATTGACATTAAATGATATTAGTACTTTGAAAGGTAAAAAAGAAATAGTAATGCTTCTTGATAACTCGGTAAGCGTAGATGCAACCAGCACAACAACTGTTATTCCTATGGAATATGGTATTTTTGCCAACAATAATATACGCGCCGTCGGAAATGATGCATCAATTACCGGAAGTGTGCATGTTAACAACATTTTCGAGTCTTACTTGTCTAATCTGTATATATCCGGAACCTGTTCCGCTTCAAAATTCACTATCGGATACGGCACCAATAACAATGTAGGCTATTACCAAACAATTACCGAGCCTTTGGAAATGCCTGTATTCCATGACAAGTTAATACAAGACGCACGAGCTCACTCGATGGAGTTCAAACCGTCAGACTTCCCCGATAACCTAAATTACCCCTTCCCCGGACAAACCGGTTTCAACATAAGATGTGAAAACGGTACCACTTTTGTTATAACCGGAGCAGGAACGTTTAATATAAACTCTTCAATGTATTTTCAGGGAAATCTTCAGCTTTCAGTGCCGTATACAGTCAACACCGGTTCAAACTTTATAGTTGCAGACGGCTTCATTAAGCTTGAAGGTCATGATTTAAATACTGATGAATTGGATGAAAACTCAATCAACACCAATACCAATATTCTAAACGTATACTCAATACACGGTAAAATAATGTTATCAACCGAAAGGAGTAAAATATACGGTATACTTTATGCTGCCGGTGTCCCGAGTCCCCAGTATACAACAGACGTCGGACTGGTACTTTTACAGGGTATGAATAATACAGTTTACGGCTCCATTGTTGCAGGAAGTGACATAAGACTCGAAGGAAGCAACACAAAAATTGTTTGCACACCAGTTGTAAATACTCGCGTTATAACCAAGTATTTCCCGAACAGCAGTTTATTCCCCATCAAACAAGCAGCCAAACAACTTGTAGAAAAATATAAGGGCACAGATACAATAATTCGGGCCTTTCATTATTCTGACATGGCGACCCCGGTCAAAGTTGGCTCAAACGATGCCTTTGACGTTTCAAATGTTTCAAATGCATCAAGTCTGCAAACAGCCATAGAAGAAATAGCCGAAAACGATAACGGTTATTCGAATATGGGAGACGCTTTAAGACAGGCGTATCAGTCGCTGGAAGCCTCATCCCCGGATGTTACTAAATATATTGTCGTATTTGCCGCCTCAGCACCTAACAAATGGACAAGTGAAAATTCTTCATTAACTGTCATGAAGACTACAACAGGTCCGGCAGTTTATGTTGGAGGTGATGGAGCTGCTGATGCCGACAACAAATCCTTCAATTATGCTAAACTTATGGGTGAAAATATAAGAACAAAAAATATTGAACCTATTTTTATCAATGTCTCAAGTACAGACATCTCATCCAAACTGGAACAAATTGCTGTTGCTGCCGGCTCAAAACAACTGCCTGACGGCAAATATACATACAAATCTGTTTCCTTGGTCGATTTGCCGACAATATACAAGACTATTTTACTCAAACCTGCAACAAAAGTAGTTCTGGAGAAGGTTAAATATGAAGAATTGTACCCTGCAGGAGTCAAGGTTATTACACCGCCTCCAGGTACAGAAATCATACCGGTCCAAGTAAACGGCGTCACAAGAGACAAAGTCAAAGGAGAACTCCAGAATGTAACACTAACCTACGATGGTACAAATTACAAAATCGAAGATTATACTATTAAGACCAAGGTCCGCTATACAAAGCCCGGTATAATAACAATCTCAGGTGATGACACAAAGCTTGAATATAACCTCGAATATCTCGATACTAACGGCGAACCGCAAAATGTCAACTTTACGAAAAAATTTGATGACATAACAGTTAATGTTATCATGGTTATAGACATTGGTTGATTGAAAAAAAAAGCGTCTATTCAGCAGTTCTTACTGAATAAACGCTTTTTTTCTATTTATATTTATAAAAGTACTCTCCGTCTATCCTTTTAAATAATTTTATGTTGCTACTATTAAATGGCTTGTGATTAAAGAACATACAGTCCTCTATATTGTTGATTCCCTCTAAAGCCATCTTTGCGGCTATAATGCATCCCCTGGTTGGCACAAGTTCCTCGAAGCCTTTTTTATGAGCCGGTGGAAACTGTCCCGGGGCAAATATAACATCCTGAATAGTATTAGGAAACCTTGGGCTGTTCTTTCTGTTCACAACCACATTTGCAATGGCAAGTCTTCCGTTTATAGACAAGCCTTTGCCTTCAACATGTATAATCCTTGAAAGCCACAACAGATCCTCATCCGTATACGGCCTGTCCTGTATGCATTCTGCCGGTATTTCCATGTCAGGCTTATTGACAGATACAGTGAAGGTTGCTTCATTCCACTCAACAGAACAATCGAGGCTCTCCGAAACAACTCTCAATGGTACCATAGTCCGACCGTTTATAAGTTCAATCGGTGTATCCATCATTCTTTTCTCGCTGTTAACATCAATCTCATTACTTCCTGCAAACAGCTTAATCGTTTTTATTCCATCTGTTACTCCAGCTATAGTCTTGTCAATCACTGCCTCGTCATAACCCTCGGGAGTTATAGTTATTACAGCCATTTTCTGCTCAT
>JAAZCB010000777.1 GCA_012513545.1 Clostridiaceae bacterium | reverse complement strand
TTTTCAGAGAAATTAATATTTTCGTTCTTAACTAAATCCTCTCCGTCATTAAAATAAAGATATGAGCTCATATTATTGACCGTGGGTTACAGACCTCTGCTGCCTAAGACAAAGGTCACTAACTCACAAAATTTTTACATCTACTTTAAAGGAAATTACTGCCTATGGAAAATATAACCATAAATTATCATTAATACCAAGCAGTGAATATTGGAGAATGGCTTTTATTTGCCCAATTTTTAAATAATATCTAAATTTATACCAACGTACATAGTAATGTATATGAAATTCTAAAAACCAAAATCTAAGACAATAGCACAAATGACAACTGCTAATATTGGGTCATTCATTTAGAAAAAACTAGAGAGATTATTTTCCTCTTAAAAATGCTGGGATATCGTACTTATTCTCAAAATCTCCTTCAAAATCCTCAGGTTTGAAAAGATCTTTTGGTTTTTCAGAAGGATTTGCTTTGGGCTCATCATTGTCTATTGAAACACCCCCCTCTTCCCTAGGAATCGGGTGTCTAACAACGGGCTTTTCAACAAAATTAAAACCCAAATCCTCTTGCTTTATATCAAACCCTGTAGCTATAACTGTTATCTTTACTTGACCAGATAACCTTTGGTCAACTGTTGTACCAAATATTATATTTGCATCATCATTTGCTATATTTCTTATTATATTGGCTGCTTTATCAACTTCCTTCATAGTTAAGTCAGACCCTCCTATTACATTGAACAGTATTCCCTTAGCATCTTCTACAGACTGCTCCAACAATGGGGAAGATATTGCAGCTTTTGCAGCTACCTCCGCCCTATCTTCTCCAGCACCTATTCCTATACCCATGAGAGCCGTCCCAGCATCTTTCATAATGGTTTTAACATCAGCAAAATCAACATTTATAAGCCCGGGCATAACTATTAAATCTGATATTCCTTGGACACCTTGATTTAAAACACTATCCGAAAGTTTAAAAGCCTCTACAATTGACGTGTTTTCATCTGCAACTTCTAAAAGTCTTTGGTTTGGGATAGTTATTAAAGCATCAACCTCTTCCCTAAGCTCAGCAATTCCAACTTCGGAATTTTTCATTCTTAAGGCACCTTCAAATGCGAATGGTTTTGTAACAACACCTATTGTTAAAGCCCCCGCTTCTTTTGCTATTCTAGCAATAACTGGGGAAGCGCCTGTACCGGTACCACCTCCCATGCCTGCCGTAATAAAAACCATATCAGCTCCCTCTACGTGTTCTTTTATAATGTCGGCTGATTCTTCGGCAGCTTTTCTACCAACTTCTGGATTAGCACCAGAACCCAACCCATGAGTCATTTCCTGACCAATAGGCAATTTCATAACTGCTTTGTTCACTGAAAGGTCTTGAGCATCTGTATTCACAGCTATAAACTCAACACCTGTTATCTGACCGGACTCTATCATGGAATTTATAACATTCCCCCCGGCTCCACCTATACCCAAAACCTTTATTTTAGCGAAATTTTCAACTTCAGGCTTTACATGCATTTAAATTATTTTTGGGCAGAAATTAAATTGAATTCCTAAATTATTATCAGGGCAGAAGAGACTTGAGCTTATCAAATATCTTAGAAGCTCCTTTCCTTATACTACCGTTTTTATTATCAAATGACAATAGATTACTACCTCTATACAATTTTACCCCATACAAAACAGCCCCCACAGCTGCGGCTGAGTCAGGTCCTTTGATATCATCTATAAGTCCTGTAACCCCTTTAGGAACACCTATTCTAACTGGCATTTTTAGATTAACCTTTGCACTCTTCTCAACCCCGGCCGTTAGTGCCCCACCCCCAGTGATAACAACTCCCGCAGGAAGTTTACCGCTCAGGCCAGCTCTCGTTACTTCTAAAGCTATCAATCTGAATATTTCTTCCAATCTAGCATTTATTATTTTATAAAGCATTATCCTAGGAACACTCTCAACATCAAGATCAAATTCTGAAACATCAAAATCTTCGCTATCGCTATGCATATCCACTTTTGAGATAATTGCCTCATTACTTAATCTTATTTTTATTTTCTCCGCATCCTCTAATCTTGACCTTAAACCTATGGCCAGATCGCTTGTTATCAACTTTCCGCCAATAGGCAAAACTACGGAATGAATAGGACTACCGTCTAAGAAAGCTACAATAGAAGTTGTACCACCACCAATATCAACCAGGAGTGTGCCTAATTCCCTTTCAGTATCTGTTAACACAGCTTCTGCAGATGCCAAACCATTGTAAACTAACTCATCTACA
>JAAZCB010000776.1 GCA_012513545.1 Clostridiaceae bacterium | reverse complement strand
CGAAACTGGGCATTAAATATGAATAGCATAGGATCCATACGACTATTTAGACATACCTTCGTAACTTATATAAGGTTTTCTCTCCGCAATATATTGCGAATACTTTCCTCAGCTTGATTATAGGATTCAGGGCCGGGAACAAGAGCTATTTCTCTTTTACGGGGAAGTCCATCTTGCTTTGGGAACGGATGCACTGCTATAGCTATTCTGACTGGTTGCTCCCATTCTTGTTTAGGAGCGTCAATGTTATTGCGGTATAAAATGGTATCTTCATAATATGTCTTTTGCTCATGTATAATAGGATTATTGCTATATGTAGCATCTAATACAATAATTTTAGGAGCTGAATTAAATCCATCGTAAAATTCTATTGAAATATCAGGATTGTTCTTGCTGATGGGCTCTCTTCCACCTAAAGACATAGAAACAAACCCAAGAAGGTCTTGACTAAAGGGATTATGTAAAGATGGATATTTCTTGTCATAGTGGAAATAAACCCTTGATCCTTTGGGGCTTGTCATAACTAGCGTCTTTCCACTTTTTAATATGCCTGAAGGACTTGAAACACTATACTCCGATTGGATGTCATCAAATGCCATTGTGAATCCGAGATTTTCAATCATGACTTTTGATATAACATGAACGACCCATATTTCGTACAAACGGCTTATGCTGTATGTTTGCAGAGGGAAACTTTTTTCATCTACATTAATTATTTTTGGTACCAGGGCAGTGCTTATCCTATATCGCTGGAACGCTCTAAAAAGTGCGGCGTAAGCAGGCTTTATCGAACCTTTTACAGTTTTATTGGGCTTCCTGCTGTCAACGCCCAATTGCTTCAGCAATTCGATATGTTCTATGATATGCGAATATATTGTCTTACATGAGTGCCAAGCAACCTTTAATCTCTGCATCTTATAATCGAGCTGAATTGCATAACCACCATATGTCGAATTTTTTAGATCATCATAGTTTGAGATCTCTTCTTCAATATATTTACTTATTCTATCTGATTCTTTTAGCATAGTGGAGAGAATATATAGCGTATATCGATTTATCGGTGTATTGTAATTGTTCATCTGACGTTTTAAGTGTACTCTTTGCGGTAATAGTAAAGAAGTACGATCCATTTTATTGTCTGCTTCAGGTTCCCGTTGGTAAGAGCAAAACTTTTCCTTATTCCTGTGCGCTGAATATATCATATCTGTCGTAATTGGGTGTGCCTTATGTATTGGAACACTTATTTTTTCATAAATATTAGTTAATTCACAGTCAACGCTTTCGATACCAGAATTGAAATAATAATAGGCACGGCGATAAAATTGATTGAGTAAGAGATAACTCTCTAATTCCATTTCATAACCATACTGTTCATCATCTAGATCAATATTAAAATTATCTTTTGAAAGTCCATAAAAATCTAATACAGCTACATTCGCACTTTGTAAAGATTCCCGCATATAATCAACTTGTTGTCTCACTTTATCAGACGGTTCAAAATATACCTGAGTCCAATATCCCACAAAGGGACGACTCTTATATTGAACTTGTAATGATATCAGACCGAAGACTTTTTGACCCGTCAATTGCTTTTTATCTTCTTCGCTCAAAAAAAGGATATTATCTTTTGTACGGACAAACTGTAGCGTAAAACCTGGAAACTCTTTCTCTTCACCTACGATCAATGCAAACTGATCTAAATCTAATCCATCTTTATTAACATTTAATTTCATCTGGAGATTGTCCGCCGGAAAGGTTTGTTTTATATCTTCTTGCTGGTCAAAAACTAGTAAGCGATCATTTATCCAGATTGATAAATCATTGTTGACCAATTACATATTCCTCCCGTCGAGCACGTTCAATAAACATGGTAAGCCTAGTCAGAGAACGTT
>JAAZCB010000775.1 GCA_012513545.1 Clostridiaceae bacterium | reverse complement strand
TGTAATACTGCCTTCAAAAATGAGCATAAAGCCTGCTAAAGACATATTTTATAATGTAATGCCTTCATTATTGCCTAAATATAATGTAGGTGGCTTAAAACTGGTAACAAGGTATCCGGCTAGAGTTCCAACATTAGATAGCCAGATAATGTTGTTTGACTATTCTACAGGCAGTTTCAATGCGCTTCTTGATGGAAATTTTATTACAACTATGCGTACTGGTGCAGTGGCTGCACATACAATAAAAATGTTTGCCAAAGAGAATTTTAACAAAATTGGAATTATAGGGCTGGGTAATCAGGCACGTGCTACTTTGAAAGTACTATTAGCTTTATACCCTAATTATAAATTGACATTAAAACTATTGAAGTATAAAAATCAGCATATTGACTTTGAAGAATATGTTAAAAACTTAACTAATCCAAAAAGTATTGTTTTTGAGTTTTGTGATTCTTACGAAGATACAGTTATTGGTAGTGATGTAATAATATCATCTGTGACTTATTTTGAAGATGATATTTGTTCTGATGAGTGTTTTGATGAAGGCTGTCTTGTTGTACCTATTCACACTAGAGGGTTTACAAACTGTGATTTGTTTTTTGATAAAATATATGCTGACGATACAGATCATGTAAAAGGTTTTAAATACTTTAGCAGGTTTAAGAAATTTGCTGAAGTATCAAATGTTATTAATGGAGGGGCAGAAGGAAGGAAAAACAATACTGAAAGAATTATGGTATATAATATAGGACTATCAATTCATGATATCTTTTTTGCACAGAGAATCTTTGAACTTTCATTACTTAAAGGATTAGGTAAAAAAATAGGTAAAGAAATAGATATGAATAACTTAAGGGATAAATTTTGGATATAGTAATAAATAACATATTATTAATATAACTTAGAAGCTTTTAAAGTAGTCAATTTTTCACAAACCCAAATAATGACAATTTAGTGTGCGTTTGAATGTGAAATTATTTAATGCAATCGGACGGAGTGGCTCTTTAAAAACAATTCAATCAAATCCTTCAATACAGCCCTTGATTTTATCACCAAATCTATGTAATAATGAATCCATGCGTTGCCTCCTTTTGGTGTGTTTTGGGTAAATTCGTTATAAGTGATTGGTGACGCATTTTTGATATTTTTGTCGAATTGTTGGGTTGTGGGCGTAGCCTACTTTGGATTGATAAAGCATAAAATTTTCATTATTATTTGCATACAACTTAATAATAATATCAATTTTTGCTAATTGACAAGGTTTATTAAGTTTTATACAATATATAATGTTCAGAATCTGAACATTATATATTGTGTAACTTTTAAATCGATTATATTGTAGCAATTAATAGTTAGTTACTATACGGGGGGTATTACAATGGAGGAAATCGGAATAAGAGAAATGCTAGAATTGGTACAAAATAAAAAACGCTTTATTATAGTTTTTACAAGTATTTTTGTTATTATCAGCATAATCATAAGCTTTTTTGTTTTAGAACCAGTTTACGAGTCACATACGATGCTAATGATTTCACCTATTAATAATGTGTCATCCCAAAATGAAAGTAATAACAATTTTGTTGGACTTGTAGAAACACTATCGCAATACCCAGAAATGACTGTTGAAACATATAGGGAACAGGTTAAGGCACCTGCTATACTTGACTATATACGAACTGAAATGGTGTTTCAGGGACAAACGCTCAGGTCAATTGGAGATAAAATTGAGGTAAATGCAATAAAAGACACGAATATTATAACTATAAAAGTTAAAGATAGTCATCCTGAAAAAGCTGCAAAAATGGCAAATTTGGTTAGTGTAAAATTTACAGAGTTTATTTCTGATACAAACAAAAAGCGTGTTGAAAGTTCCGCACAGTTTATTATGGAACAAATAGAAAAAGAGAAAGCAAATCTTGACAATGCATCTGCAACACTTAAAGATTTTTTATCACAGCCAAGGGGTCCTAATGAGTTGAAGTTAGAGCTTGAATCAAAACTTAATCAATTAACGGAGTTTAAAACTAGAGTTACACAGGTGAGAGTTGATGAAGAAACAACAAGGGCATCATTAGAGCAGGGAAAAAGCCTTTTAAGTAACACACCTAAAACTTTGGTAACTAATAAAACAATAATAAGTGATAGTCTACTTAGTGATATTGTTAAGGATAAAACGAATCTTTCAACTACAGATCTTTCGAGATTAAAATTATCAGATGAGCAAATCAATCAGGTATATATTGCATTAGAAAATAGTGTTAATGACTTAAATATAAAATTGTCGTCTCTTGCTGCAGAAAGGAAAAATATTGAGACTGAAATAACTGCCAGACAAAAAGAAATAGAACAATTACAGACGGACTTGGCAGATAAACAACAGAAATTTGACATCCTGAATCATGAACTTGAATTAATACGACAAACGTATGATGCTTATCAGCAGAATTACAAAGAAGCCATGATAAAGCAATCTGCAGAATTAGGTAAATCCAGTATAGTTGTATTATCTGAGGCAATTCCAGCACTGAATCCTGTTAGTCCAAATAAGCTTTTAAATATTATTGTTTCAATGATATTTGGTATAGTAGTTAGCTGTGCATATGTTATATTTAAAGAGTATTATTTAAGTGAGCCTAAAAAGAATATAAGTTTATAAACTTTATTTTGTATTGTACGCGATAAAGATTTTACATCAAGCTTAAACTTCCCTAATAAAATATCACGAAAAACAAATTTTTCAGGGTATAAACCTTTTCGTGATTAATAAAGGTATAAAAATAAAAAGATATTTCTGAAAAATATAACAAATTAATTTGCAGACAAAGGATGGTTAAGAAGTATGGAAAACGAGCTGCAATTATTAAATAATATTCTTAAAAATGGTAAATTGACACAAAGGGATATTGCTAAAAGCACAGGGATGTCCTTAGGTAGTGTGAATTTACTGATTAATCGGCTTGCTAAAAAAGGAATGCTTAAGATAGAAAGGTTAACGCCTAGGAGTATAAAGTATATTCTTACGACTGATGGTATAAAGAAGAGGGCAGAAGAAACCTATAAATATATAATAGAGTGTTATAAACTTATAAACGATTTAAACGAAAATATAGATAGAATAATAAAACAAAATAATTTTAGTACGAAAACTCAAGTAATTCTGATAGGACAAAAAGATGAAATTTATGAAGTGGTAAAACTGAAACTTGTGCAGATGAGCGTTCCCCATAAGTTTATTGATAGTATAATAGATAAAAATTTACTATCAGATGATACAATAATAATTTATTGGCATCCAGAAAGCATTAATATAGATGGGCATAAAAGGTGCAATTGCATAAATTTGCTTGATAACATATAATTATCATTGAATAAATTAATTAGTAAGGTGGTCAAAATGGGAAACATAAAAAAGAAAAAAAATAACAACAATAATAATAATAGAAAAAATTCCATCTCAAATAATCAATATAGCTCAATAATAAGAGTTATTCTTTTAATTGGTGTTATGGTTCTTATTTTCTATCCCCCCTATCTTAGAGGATTATATTTCGAGGAAGAACAGTTGCCTACTGAAATATTTGCCTTTATATTGTTTTTTTTGTATTGGGTTTATAAATGGATAATAAATGATAAGAAATTTTTAAGAACACCTATTGACTATGTTTCATTTGGATTGACGGTTGTATATTTTATTTCTATTTTTGTAGCAATAAATATAAGATCCGCAATTAGTGAATGGATTAAGTACTGTATGTTTTTTTCAGTGTTCTTAATGGTTACAGATTTGGTGAAAAGCACCAAGGAAAAAGCTATGGTTCTATGGACGTTGATTGCATCAGCGGTGGGAATCTGTATTATTGGTATTGATGCCTCCTCTGGTGAAAACCTTGTAAATATTATAAACTCAACTTTCGAATTATTAAATATTAAAACAAGATTTTTTGGACTGTATGTTGATGGTCGTATTCATTCTACATTACAGTATCCGAATGCTTTAGCAATTTATCTTTTAGCATTATATTTTGTTATAATAGGGCTGAATATAACTTCGTCAAGTACAGTTAAAAGAATTGTGACTAATATTGTAGGTTATATTATCTTTATGACTTATATTCTGACCATAAGCAGGGGAACACTCTTATTGTTGCCCTTAGCATTTTTATTATTTGCTCTGCTTGCTTCAAAGAGCGATAGAATCAAAGGTAGCCTTTATTTACTGAGTAATATTTTTGCATATATAGTAGGCAGCGTTCTTTTTATAGCAATAAACAAATTAGATGTATTGTTTTTGGAGAGCAACAAAAACTGGGCTGTGCTTCTTCTTGGTATGGGATTTACAGTATTAGTAATGATCTTAACTTCTAAGATGCAAAATCTCTTGGAAAAAATCTCTTGGAAAGTTTATATTGGAATATTTGTTAGCTCAGGTGTTTGTTTAATAATTATATTTATTACTCTATTAAATTCTTCTGACATAGTTGCATTATCCCATTATGATTCTAAAGCCGATAGCATTTTAGCGGTCCAAAAAGATATTAAATTATTACCAGAAAATGACTATAAGCTTAGATATAGCATAGAAGCCAAAAATGACAGAGATAAAGAATATGCTTGTTTAGTGAGGATTTCAAATAAAACTGAGAGGGATGTATTATTTGGAGGGAAAAAACTTATCGCATCTCAAGTGGTTAGAAATACTGAGGGAAGGGAATTATATGAATTAAATTTTAAAGTGCCTGAAGATAGTACATTGGTTGAGATCGAGTTTATTAATTATTTTCAAGATACAAGTTTTATTATGGATGAAGCCAAAGTTGTTAATCCTGTAACAGATAAAACTGTAAAGAAGCTGATCTTAAGATACAAATACTTTGACAATATATTACAGAGGTTTGAGAACATACAGCACCAGAAGAGTGGCATAGAGAGAGGTTTCTATAATAAAGACGCTTTTAAGATATTTAAAGACTATTGGTTTCTAGGTGCTGGAGGGGGGGCTTGGACGTCACTTAATTTCTACTACCAGTCATATTTATATTGGAGTACTCAGGCACACAATTATTTTATGCAGGTTGCTACAGATACGGGAATTATTGGTTTGGTGATGTTTATTGCATTGTTATTATCTCTGTGTATTACTATGGCAATTAAGTTTAAGAACAGAGACAAAAAAACACATAGCGAATATGTTATTGAAATCGTTTTGTTTACAAGCATAATGACAATGTTTATACATTCATTAATGGATTTTGATCTGTCCCTTTCAGCGGTATATTTAACTCTTTGGTCTTTAATAGCTCTTTTCAATACAAACACAGGAGACTATGAAAAGTTACTATCTAAAACAGGTGCTAAACATGGTGTTATAGGAAAGATAAGTGCGTTTATATCTAGGATTCCAAGAATAAATGTTTTACCTGTTCTTGCAATGGTGATTGTTTTAGCACTGGGTTTTGTGCCTTTTTCCTTTATCTATGCCAGCATGGAATATAAAAAATCACAAGAATTATTAAAAGCGAATGATCTAAAAACGGCAGCTCAGTATGTAAAGTCAGCAGCAAATTTTGACATATTTAATCCCCTATATAAGATTAAATATTCTGATATTTTAATTTCTATGCCTGAAGTTAATGAAAATGACTTGAAAAAGGCTAACAAGTATGCTGAATCTGCTGAAAAATTAAGTAGGTATAATGTAAATATACTAT
>JAAZCB010000774.1 GCA_012513545.1 Clostridiaceae bacterium | reverse complement strand
TTTAAATTCATACCAGTCACGGATACTTAATGTATATATAAAAACAGGCAAACACATAAAAAATAATGGCAATATCAGGCTTCTAAGATAAATTGAATTGTCAGGATACAATAGATAATGAAGCAAAAAAACAAATATAAAAGTGAAATAAATTGCGATCAGTTTTATTTTACTTCTATTAATTACAATTGGCAGTGCAGATAAAAATATCATTATTACCAGGATTCTGGATGCAAGCTGAATATTTGATGCAATAGCCGTGTCTAGAACATTTAAACTTAAAATGAAAAATTGAATAGTTAAAATTACAACAGGAGCCATTACAGCAATACTTAACTTTAAATCGTCTGATTTAAACTTGTTTAAACTCTTTATTCTAATCGCTTGTATTTTTTGACACTCTCCTCTGCTTCACAGATTGGATTTGGCTTTCGATTGATTCTTGTCCTTTAGTATTTTTTATTTAAGATTTTTTATATCACTGTATCTAATTTTCAAATATTTCAATCAGTCGTTCTGTCAATCTGACAAAATCATAATCCATAGCAGCACCCCTTGAATTCACACAATATTTATTGTAATCATCTGCAGGCAGGTTATTAAAATACAATATATTATCAGCAATGCTTCTCGGGGAACTATCTGAAAGTTCTATACCAGTGCCGTATTTATCAAGGATTGAATACCCAAGTTTAAAGGTAAACAAAATCGGCTTCTCTGCCGCTAAATAATCAAACATTTTATTCATAGAACCACCAAAACGATATAAAGGCAGGCTTTCACCCAAAGCAATGTTCAGTTGGCTTTGAGAAGTAATATAAGGGATGTATTTTTTCTCTACCCGCCCTTTAAAACATACGTTGGTAAGCCCTTCTTCTTTAGCTCGGCTTTCCAATTCATCCTTCTCGTCCCCATCTCCCCAAATCAGGAATTTTATATTATATTCTCCTTTTTCATTTAAGATCTTAGCAACATCAAGGAGTAAACTCACTTTGTTGACCATTCGTATTGACCCAGCATAAACGACTTTAAAAACATTATCCTCGTTTAAATCTTCATCTTCTATTTGATAATGCTCACGGTTATACTCAAATGCTTCCAGGTCAACCCCGTTATTAATATGAAATACTTTCTTCAGATCAACGGTGCCACCTGAACCTGTGTCCCATCCTTTCTTAATTATGTAATCCCTGCCGCCTTCCATGGTAAAAATAAGCTTGTCCGCTTTTTTATAGATCCACCTTTCACCTACGTATAGAAGTTTCATAATTGGGTTTTTTCTCTTTATTAGACCGTAGGCTACAAAGCTTTCTGGCCATAAATCGCGAATTTCAACGATTGCTTTGCACTTGTATTTTTTTGCCAGCTTAATTGCTGCAATTGCAGCTAAAGGGTGTGCCGAAGAACCTATTATGACATCGGGTCTTTCAAGGCCCTTTATAGTTTTATAAAGATTCCTATTATATTCGAACATTGCATAGATTCTCTTGAGTCTGCTTTTTGAATAATCGCATGTTCGAATAAATATATATGGGTAGTCGCC
>JAAZCB010000773.1 GCA_012513545.1 Clostridiaceae bacterium | reverse complement strand
GATGTTATAAAGCAGAATGCCAGTGTGCCAGGTGAGCCATCAGGGGAGGTTGAACCGTTGAGGAGATAAAGGTCTATGTAACCGGTGAGGTTAACAACCCTGGGGTTGTTGTCTTAAAGAAGGGGCAGATTGTGAAGGATGCAATTGATATGGCAGGTGGTATGTCGGAAGAAGCAGATGCTGAGAATATTAACCTTGCTTATGAGCTTAAGGAAAACGTCATGCTTAGAATAAAGGCAAAAGAAGTAGTTGAAACAAGCAAGTCTGAAAGTGTTCCTGTGGCTGATAAGAGCCCTGGAAGGACCAGTCAGAATACTGTGAGTTCCGGTCAAAAGACAGGAAGTTCATTGTCTAAGGCAGCAGTTGACAATTCAATAAAAACAGGTGAAACAAAAAGCCAGTCTGCTGTAGCTGTAAATCAAAAAAAATCAGAAGAGCCATATGACAAAACTCTTTTAGGTATGGACATTATTAAAGACAGCGGAGGAGTTGTTGTAGCAGAGAAAGAAGAGCAAGCCAAAGGAAACGGCAAAGTAAATATAAACACTGCTTTGCTTCAGGATCTTGATACACTTCCGGGAATAGGCCCATCTACAGCGCAAAAAATAATTACATACAGGGAGAAAAACGGAGGGTTTAAGAAAATTGAGGATTTAATGGAGGTTTCAGGTATTGGTGAGAGCAAGTTCAACAGCCTTAAGGACTACATTGTGACAGAATAAAATCATAACACCTGATTATTTTAATAATAATAGGGTGCTTGCAAAATAATACTGCTACCCTGTCCCAAAATATGAAATAGACATTATTTTTTTAAAGAAGTATAATAACAGAAAAAGGGGTATACAAATGATACGAAAGGAGGTCTGTCAGGCATGAAAATGTTTGTCTGACAGGTTTGTCTATGAAGAAACTCTTGTTTTTGATATTGGGTACGCTGCTTTTATTGGTGTTGTTAACGGGGTGTAACGACATGTTCGAAAAGCCGGGAAAAATTGATGGTCCAGTGGTTGAGACTCCTTCAAAGGCACCCGGGAACAGCGGTGAAGTATTTGATAATGAGAAAAATGTAAGAATGAAACTATATTTTCCAACAATAGATAACAGCAGAATACTTTCAGAAGAGAGGGAAGTAAAGGTTAAGGACGATGCAATATTAATGGCAGCCCTCAAAGCTCTTATTGCAGGTCCTGAGAGGACCGAACTAAGGAATGCAATGCCTGATGGAACAGCAGTATTAAGCGTGAAGAAGGAGAATAACACTGCTGTAATTGATTTCTCAGAAGAATATGGAAAGGTTAACGGTCTTGATGAAGTAGTTGAAAGAATTAGTATTGTAAATACCTTGACTGAGATAACTGGTGTAGAAAAGGTACGGATTCTGGTAGCAGGTAAAGATCTTATAGGACCGAGTGGAGAAGCTTTTGGAGAATTAACCAGGGTTTTGCTTGACTCCCAGGGATACCCCAAAACAAGTGGGGAAAAACCATTGACGCTTTATTTTAGTGATCAGCAGGCAGAGTATTTGGTTCCGGAAGTAAGGAACGTTCAGCTAAAAGATGGAGAAACAACTGATAAAGTTATATCTGCAATAATTGAGGAGCTAAAGAAAGGACCTGTTACAGACGAACTTGGTGCAGTAATTCCTGAAGGTACCAGGCTTTTGTCTGCTAAAGTGAAGGATGGTATCTGTACCCTGGATTTTTCAAAAGATTTTGTTGATAATAACATGGGGTCTGCCGGGGAAATGATGACCTTGTACTCGATAGTAAATTCAATGACGGAGCTTCCTGAAGTGAATAAGGTTCAGTTTCTGATTGAGGGAAAGACCAGAGAGGTTTACTTACATTCTTCACTGGATAT
>JAAZCB010000772.1 GCA_012513545.1 Clostridiaceae bacterium | reverse complement strand
TTACCGGGATCAATAATAATTCCCTCTTTGTTCTGCCAGATAATAAAGCAGTTTGAACCGAACATTCCCTGTGATAAACACTTATAAGTCATACAGGCCTCCATTTATTAAAACTCTTTTTTGCTGTCAATCAATATCGTCACTGGACCGTTATTATGAATCTCGACCATCATCATCTCCTGAAATTCACCCGTCTGAACCTTAAGTCCATGTTTCAGGCAGGCATTTACAAAGCTCTCGTACAGCTTCTTTGCCGTTTCAGGTCTTGCAGCCTTATCAAAGCTCGGTCGTTTACCTTTTCTTACATCACCATACAAAGTAAACTGTGATACTGCAAGCAAATCACCGTTTACATCCTTTAGTGAAAGTTTCATTTTACCTGCAATATCTTCAAATATCCTTAAGTTAACTATTTTTTCAGCCAGGTATTCTACGTCCTTTTCATTATCATCAATTCCAACACCTAAAAGAACCGTTAGCCCATTTCCAATTTCACCGACAGTCCGGCCGTCAACAGTTACTTTTGAGAAATTAACCCTCTGTATTACTGCCCTCATTATTAAACTCCTATCATAAAAATGGCATACTTCACTGCCTGTTTCTGGTGACTTCCAGTACACCTTCCACTTTCTTGATCTTCTTGACTATTTTTTCTAGTTGCTCGGTGTTTGTTATCTCCAGAGTAAGATTCATTATT
The DNA here is from genome assembly GCA_012513545.1 of Clostridiaceae bacterium. Next base: position 1,740 of record JAAZCB010000772.1, on the reverse strand, counting down.
GCCGTCCGCTCCTTAGTCGTCCTTGCATTAATTGCTTTTAAAGGAATTTTTGACTCTCCAATAACATTTGTTATTTCCATCAGCAGTGCTGTCCTGTCATCAGCAATTATTGTAATGTCAGCCTTATAAGCAACATTATTTGCACTGTACCAGGTAACCTCGATGAGCCTGTTGTCCCCATCTATATTGTCCGTCACATTAGTGCAATCTTTCCGATGCACTGAGACACCCCTTCCGCGGGTAATATAGCCAACTATACTGTCACCTGGAACCGGATTGCAGCATCTCGATATTCTCACAAGGCAGTTCTCTATTCCTTTAACAACAACACCATTTTCAGGAATAGTTTTTTTCCTTTGCTGGACTTTTTTCTGAGCCGTATCTTCAGTTATCTGTTCAGCTATGTCTTCGGTTTTAACGGTTTTTCTGTATTCATCCTTAAGCCTTGATATAGCCTTGTTTGCAGTAAGACCCCCATAGCCTATGGCAGCATATAGATCCTCTAACGTATTTAATGTATATTTTCTGAGCACTATGTCGAGCCATTCGGGTTTAAACAGCTGGTTAAAAGTAAGAGCCTGTTTCTTCAGCTCCTTTTCAACCATTTCCTTTCCTCTTGCAACGTTTTCTTCTCTCTTTTCCTTTTTAAACCACTGGTTGATTTTGTTTCTGGCCTGAGAACTCTTAACGATTTTCAGCCAATCCCTGCTCGGGCCATGTATATTTGCAGAGGTTAATATTTCAAGTATATCCCCGTTTTTTAATTCATATTCCAGAGTAACTATCTTACCGTTTACTTTTGCCCCGCTCATTTTGTTCCCGATAGCGCTGTGAATTGCATATGCGAAATCTATTGGTGTTGAACCGGCTGGCAAACTGATAACATCACCCTTTGGGGTGAAAACGAATACCTCATCGGTAAAAAGGTCAATCTTCAGCGTTTCCATAAACTCGCCAGGGTCACGCAATTCCTTTTGCCATTCCATGAGCTGCCTTAACCACGCAAGTTTATTGTCAGCATTTTCATCGCCGGTGCTGCCCTCTTTATACTTCCAATGAGCAGCAATACCAACTTCTGCAACTCTATGCATTTCCCAGGTCCTGATCTGTATTTCAAAGGGAACTCCCTCAGGACCTATTACAGTAGTATGAAGTGATTGGTACATATTAGGCTTGGGCATCGCAATATAATCCTTAAATCTTCCCGGCATGGGCTTAAAAATTTCATGAACAAGTCCCAATACAGCATAACAGTCCTTAACCGAATTAACTATAATCCTGAAGGCAAAAAGATCATATATCTGTTCCAGGCTCTTATTCTGGCTTACCATCTTCCGGTATATACTGTAAAAGTGCTTTGGTCTCCCATCAAGATGAGCTTCTATTCCAAGCTCTGTTGTTTTCTCTGTAAGCGTCTTAAGAATTCTCGCAATATACGCCTCACGTTCTCTTCTCTTTTTTGAAATTCTATCGACAAGATCATAATAACCCTTAGGGTCAATATATCTAAGGCAAAGGTCTTCTAGCTCCCATTTTATTCTTAATATTCCCAAGCGATGAGCTAGCGGAGCATATATCTCAAGGGTTTCCTTGGCCTTATCCACCTGTTTTTCAGGACTCATATACTTAAGCGTACGCATGTTATGGAGTCTGTCCGCCAGTTTGATCAGTATTACCCTGATATCCTTGGACATTGCAAGAAACATCTTCCTGAAGTTTTCTGCCTGCTGCTCTTCTTTC
>JAAZCB010000771.1 GCA_012513545.1 Clostridiaceae bacterium | reverse complement strand
CAGATGCAATGGCTTCCTTGGTACAGAACATGGTATTGATTTTGCTGTCGTATTTATCGTTTATCATCCTCAAAACACCGACATTGATATCCATTACAGTCACATTGGCCCCAAGGGCATAGAGTACTGACAAGGCGTTTTGTCCTACAAGACCTCCCCCTAAAATCAAAACATTCATTCCGGGTGCACCGGCAAAGCCCCCTACATACTTTCCTTTTCCTCCGTTGATGGTGAGCATGGATTCAAGGCCGAATAAAGCCCCTTGCTTTCCTGCTGCTTCACAGTTGGGCGAGCCGTAACGGTGGCAGTCTTCTGCCGTAAATGCAATACATTTACTCTTTAAGATTGCATCCACCTCTTCAGGGTGTCCGGCAGGATGTATGCATCCTAAAATAATTTGATTTTCACGAATCAAGCCATATTCACTTTCTTCAAATTCCTTAACCTTGGCAACCATATCACAGCGAGCATACATTTCTTCGGCGCTTTCCACTATTTCAGCTCCTGCTTTTTCATAGGCTTCATTTGAAAATCCTGCCGCCTTGCCGCAATCCTTCTGGGCTAAAACAGTATGTCCCGCAGCTGCTATGGTAGCCACCTCGGTAGGTGTGCATATAACTCTGTATTCACCTTCTTTTATATCTCTAAGTAATCCAAATATCATAATCATTTCCTCCAAGGTACTTTATATAACTCTTTTATATTTTAACTTCAATAATATTATGCTTAATTTCAAATTCCGTGCCGTAGTTTTTGCTGGCTGCAACTAATTCATCATATAGCAATGAAGGTTCTGCAGGTTGAGGACAGCCGATAAAATTATAGGGTCCATCCGAAAAACCTAATTTTATGGGCAGTAAGGTGATCTTTGACAATTTTCCTTTATCTATTTCCCAATATGGTATTACAGACCTGAAATATATGCTGTTTTTACCCAGTGAACCTTTTGGAGTTTTAGAATAAATAAACATTGCTTCTGCTCCAAAATGGTCAGGATTATAACCCCGGGATTCAACTGTATCTGCAGGTATACGACTGGCAAACCGAGATTGAAATATAAAATTACCCAAACTATAAAAAATGGGACGGTTTTTATATATCTCAATACCTCTTAACAAATGCGTACCCGTGCCTATAACTGCAGAAGCGCCTGCATCAATACATCTGTGTGCATACTCTTCAAGAAAATAGTCCGGTTCATTTTCATTTCTTCCTTTCATCTGATGAGAGTGTATCGATACAATTGCATAATCGGAATTTGTAAGAGCTGCTTTTATATGTCTTTCCATACGGACCATATCACGCTCATCAGGATATGTTATCCGCCTGTTGTAATTTCCTAACTTAAGCTTTACTCCGTCAAAATCTAAGATGTCACCCGGAGGAGGTTGAACAAAACCCTGTGCTATACCAAGAGCATCGTCTGCATCCATATCCGTCTTAGCCACAACATCCCTTAATACATTCATCTGCTCTTCCGTCACAATATATTCAACATTATAACGAAGTATATTCAACCCCGGCCTTGCCGGAAATGCATCGTGGGGGTCACCGGCACGTGCACCCTGCTGGCTCTTATACAGAGAGGCTTGAGACAACAAAGCAACCCGGCCTCCTTGAGTGTTCAGAAAGGCAGGCATTGAAGCTTCATACAAGCTGTTTCCTGCACCGGCAAATACCATGTTACGGTCTTTCAGGTTTTTAATTGTACTGTACAAACCATTATATGAAAAATCCATTGTATGATTATTAGCCCATGAATATAAATTAAACCCTAACACTTGCAATTCATCCAATACATAACTTGGAGACCATACATAAGCCCCTCCGCAAAAAGTGTTTGCAAAACAATCCTTATCTATTATCACTGTTTCAAGGTTTGTAAATCTTACATCTGCATTTGAAATATATTCTTTAATTGAATCAAATCCTTTACCTTTTGGCAGGCGGTCGATAATTAAAGAATCTCCTGTTGCAACAAATGATATCATAATTTGCCTCCATGTATGATGATTTTATTTATCCTGCCATTTTAATTTATGGCATGCAACAAAATGGTTGTTTCCAACCTCCTCCATAGGAGGTTTTTCTTCACATTGGGACTTGGCATATTTACAACGGGTCCTAAACCGGCATCCGGACGGAGGATTTGAAGGATTAGGTATGTCACCCTCTAATATAATTCTGTTCTGTTTTGTATTCCTATCTACTGTAGGAATGGCTGACAGAAGTGCCTGGGTATAGGGATGCAGAGGGTTTTCAAAAATATCATCCGTTGTGCCTGTTTCTATCATTTGTCCTAAATACATTATTGCAACCCTGTCGCAAATATGTTCAACCACTGAAAGGTCATGACTTATAAATATATATGTGAGATTAAGTTTTTCCTGCAATTCTTCCAATAAATTAAGTATCTGTGCTCTTACGGATACATCCAGGGCAGAAACAGGTTCATCGCATATAAGTAATTCAGGATTAGTTGCCAGTGCACGTGCTATGACGATTCGCTGCCTCTGACCACCTGAAAACTCATGTGGACATCTTTCCAAATATGATTCATCCAACCCCACCATCTTAATCAATTCCCTTATACGCGTCTTCCTTTCTTGCTTATCAGGCATCATTCCGCTTATTATCAGGGGTTCAGCAATAATATCCTGTATCATCATTCGAGGATGAAGGGAGCTGTAGGGATCTTGAAAAACAATTTGCATGTTTTTCCTTATTGAGCGTAATTCTTTCTCATTCATATTGAGAACGGATTTTCCCATGTATTCGATTTTTCCTTTGGTAGGCTCTATCAGTCTTAACAGGGTTCTGGCCAAGGTAGATTTACCGCATCCCGATTCCCCCACAATACCCATTGTTTCTCCTTTGTAAAGGATGAAGGAAACATCATCTACAGCCTGAACATACTGCTTTTTCTCAAAGAACCATGTTTTTAAGGGAAACCACTTTGTTACTCCCTCTGCTTTAATGAGAACTTCATTATTATGTATATTCATACTATTTCTCCTCATATAAAAAACATTTGGCCTTATGGTCAGCATTAAAAATAGTAACGGGAGGCTTTTCCAGATGGCATCTGTCAAGGGCATGTATGCACCTCGGTGCAAAAACACATCCTTTTGGAAATTGCCCTGCGGGGGGTACTGTACCGTGTATCACATACAATTTTCTTCCCCTGCTGCCCCTCTTGGGTAATGCAGCCAGCAAACCCTTGGTATAAGGATGCTTAGGCTGGGAAAAAAGTTCTTCAACCATTGCCTCTTCAACTATTTCTCCGCAATATAAGACAACAGCCCTCTCACACATTTCGGAAACCACGCCTAAATCATGTGTTATAAAAGCAATTGCGGCTCCCGTTGAATCACGGAGATTATTCATTAAATCCAATACCTGAGCTTGTATAGTCACGTCCAATGCCGTGGTCGGTTCATCGGCAATTAAGAGTTCAGGCCTGCATGCCAATGCCATCGCTATCATCACCCGTTGGCGCATACCTCCGGATAACTGATAGGGATAATTGTTTATCCTTTTTTCAGGTGCTGCTACATTGACCATATGCAAAGCTTCTATCGATGCTTTGCGAGCATTTTCTCTTGTCATATTTTGGTGAAGCATAAATACCTCACTTAATTGATGACCTATGGTGAACACAGGGTTTAAAGATGTCATTGGGTCCTGAAATATCATGGATATTCTGTTCCCCCTTATTGACTGCATTTCCTTAGAACTGAGGGTTAATAGCTCAGTACCGCAGAAGTTGATGCTTCCTTCGATACGAGCCGGGGGAGACTGCAATAACCGCATAATGCTGAGTGCCGTAATGCTTTTCCCGCAGCCTGATTCACCTACAATACCCAAGGCTTCACCTTTCCTTATATCCAAGGATATGTTATTAAGTACCTGAGTGGCGCCCTTGTATCCATCAAAATATACTTTTAAATCACGTATTTTTAATATTATATTTTCACTTTTAATATCACTCATGCAAACCACCTCATCTAAGCTTCGGGTCTAACACATCACGTACACCATCGCCCAAGATGGAGAAAGCAAGTACTGTGATGATTATGGCAAAACCAGCGTATGTGCACATATGAGGATATACCATAACCAGGTTTCGACCTTCACCAATTATGCCTCCCCAGCTTGGAATTCGAGGGTCAAGTCCAACACCAAGAAAACTTAGCGAGGCCTGGGTCAAAATTGTGGCAGAAAGACCGTTTGCAAACCTTATTATAAGCGGGGAGTAGCAAAGAGGCAGAATATATTTGAATATTATCCTCAAATTTGATGCACCCGCTGCTCTTGCACTTTCTACATGCTCCTGTTCTTTAATGGAAAGGACCTGACTTCGAACAAGCCTTGCTATGCCCGGAAGGTTAACAATTGTCAAGCAGGCAATAAGTTTGCCGGTGCCGGGTCCCAAGACCGTTACCAAAACAATTGCCAACAAGAGCATCGGCAAAGCATTTATTGCTTCCATAACACGCATCAAAATCTTATCCGCAAAAGGATAATAACCCGAAAACAAACCAATGACAGTACCAATGATTATTGCTAAAACATTTACTGATATGCTTATAATCAAGGATATCCGTGAACCGTATATTACACGAGAAAAAAGATCCCTTCCATATGCATCCGTACCCATTAAATGTTCATCATTTGGAGTGATTTTGGCTTCATATATATTGACTTTGTTAGGGTCGTGTGTTGCTATCACAGGTGCAAATACTGCTGTCATAATAATAAAAATTAACACTGTACCCGCTATGATTATTCTGCCGTATCGTTTCATAAAGTAAATAAATTTGTCGTATTTACTCATCATTCCACCCCATCAATCAAATTCAATACGCGGATCAAGCCACTTGTAGATGATGTCCAATAAAATATTTGTTAATATAAAAATAATTGCAACAAATAAAATAATAGCTTGTTCCTGAGTGTAATCCCTGCGCATAAGAGAATCATATGCTAACTTACCCATGCCCGGTATATTGAACACTGTTTCCGTAACAACAGATCCCCCGAGCATTCCTGCCATGGAAAAACCGACCAAGGTAACTACAGGTGCAAGAGAATTTTTTAATGCATGTTTATAGTAAACTTTGGTTTCAGTCAATCCCTTTGCCCTTGCCGTGCGAACATAATCATTGTTCATAACATCCAGCATTGTTGACCGCGTATATCTTGCAATACTGGATATATGCTGAAATCCCAATGCAAAGGATGGCATTGTTAAGCTGTATAGTGCCTTCCACAAGCCGCCTTTTTCAATAGGAATATATCCTTGCACCGGAAACCACATCATTTTTACTCCAAATAAATAAATCATCATAATACCCAGCCAAAATACAGGAATCGAAGTGCCGAAAATAGATATGGTTGTAAGACTATAGTCAGCAATTGAATTACGGCGTTTTGCTGCAATAATACCGAAGGGTATTCCAATGCTTACAGATAAAAAAGTACTGTAGAGCATAAGAAGTATTGTAGGCTCCATTCGTTTCATGATGTTATCAAAAACCGGTGTCTTATAGTATAGAGAGTCACCCCAATCACCGGTCAATATATCTTTTACATAGTTAATATATTGCTTAAGCATGGGATCGTTAAGCCCCATCATCTCTCTGAATGCCAAAATGTCTTCCGGGGCAGCATCATCGCCCAACATCAAGGTTGCCGGATCTCCCGGTATTATTCTCATAAGAAAAAATACAAGGGTTACAACAATTATCAATACGGGAAGCACAGACAACAACCGCTTTATTATGAATCTTATCAAAGGATCTTCTCCCTTCTTAATAAAATCTCAAAAAGATGGGGGGATGAGCCATCCCCCTCCACAATTAACGCTCATCATCATTCGGTGAAATAAGTGTTCCAGTAATAGGAAATTATACCTTCATAGTTAAGCTCAACATTTGGCTGGGTATAAGTTAATGTTTTTCCCGTCCCAAATACTATATAAGGTACTTCTTCAGCCACCAACTCGCAAAAAGCCTTGTATGCAGCTACGCTTTCTTCAGAGCCGGTTATTGTACCCTGCATTTTCTTAAGTAATTCCGTCTTGGTATCATTTGTCCACCATCCGGCAGCGGTACCGGTTACAAGACTTGATTGCTCAGCAGGATTTATCATTGCTTTTTGAGTTTCCCATGCACCGATATCATGGCCGGCTGCAGGGTCTGCACGCAATGAGCCGTGGGAACCGCTGTCAACCACCCAAAGGTTAACTTTTATGCCTATATCCTCAAGCATCTGTATTGCTGCAACTGCAGCCCGATAAAATGCACTTCCTTCGGATACTAACCATGTAATTTCTTCTCCATTGTATCCCGATTCTTCAAGATATTTTTTGGCTAATTCTTTATCTTTTATATTATAGTCGGCATTTTTAAGTATTTCGTTATAGTAAGTTTTGTTGCTTGCAGGAATTGCACTTGGTTCCAGCTCATATCTGGTGCTGTCACCTTCAAATATAGACAGCATTATTGCATCCATATCCAAAGCAGCTCTTACGGCCTTACGGAAATTCTTATTCTGAACTATGCTGTCCTTGTTTTCTTCTGACAGGTTAAAGAATATGGCATGGGTCCATTGATTGGACAGTAAGTGTTTTCTTAATCCAATCTTTTCTGCGTATGGAGCCATATCGGAAGTTATGCCCCCAATGCTGTAATCACCTGCAATCATCCCCGCGGTTCTTGAATTGCTGTCAGTATTCACAGAAAATGTAATTGTATCCATATAGGCATTATGAGGTGCCGCAATTCCGGTTCCACCAAAATCAGTAACAACATAATTCTCATTTCTAGACAAAACTATTTCTACATCAGGATCATACTTTGTCAATACATAGCAGCCTGTACCTATAACATCTGCCATATCGGTTATTTGATTTCCCTCGCCTAACTTATCAATGATTCTTTTCGGCATTATGTAGCCCGGTCCTCTAACATCTGCGATCTCTGTCAAAGTTGTTACTCCAACCGAGCTAAAGGTATATGTTACGCTGTTTCCTTCAATTTTTGTATCCGTTACCAAACTCATAACCTTAGTGTAGAAGGAACCTCCAACTTTCCCTGCACGTTCAAAGGATGCAACAACATCATCAATAGTAACCTTGGTTCCGTCCGAAAAATAGTAGTCACGAACCGTAAGCTTGAGGGATAGTCCATCTTCGGCATATTCAAAATCGCAAATTTGTGGATAATATTTTCCGTCTGCACCTAAACATATGGCATTTTCATATACATACTGCATCCATTGATAATTTGCTGTAGCGCCTGCTGAATAATGAGGGTCCAAAGTGTTGGAAATATAAGATGTGGCAATTACTAAATCACCCCCATAACGATCATCCTTAAGGGGAGACTCTTCTGATTCTTCCAATTCATCACCATTTTCTGTTTCAGGTATTGCAGAAGCAGGAGGTTCCTGAGATGTACATGCTGTAAGAGTTGAAATAAACAACATCAACAATACCATCATAGAGATTAAACGTTTACATTTCTTCATTTTTACATCCTCCATATAAATTTTTTATTATTTATAATATTTTTTTTAATTCATCCAAACTATATTGACTCAAGCCTAGTCCTTCCATTGTTCTTGCCTTTTCCGATTTATAATCCCTGCCCATTGCAAGAGATATCAATTTAACCAAAGCATCCATGCAGGGTGTATCGACACCTGCATACCTTCCTAAATCCGTTAAAAACACCAAACCATATCCCACATCTTCATTAAAGTATCTGTGATCTAATTTTGATTGTGCCTTTATACCCTTAAAACCTGGGGCCTTGGAATAACCAATATCATAAGTTGCTTCAACCATATACCCCTGAACAACTCCCATTTCAGGGTCTCTGACAACGTTAACACCTAACTTCCTTCCAATCTCTATTCTTTCCTCGTCCACAGCCTTGATAACCCTTCCGACAGATTTTGTTATTCCTTCTTCATAAAAAAGGAATTTACCACCCGTTCTTTCTATTAATGCCGCATTAAGTAAAGATACAGCCGGATGAATTACCGGATTTGCATTTTGCAAGGTTGTTTGCAAAACATTATCAGCCATGACAATGTTTTCAAAAACCTTAACCAACTTATCATAAACAGATTTATTGTATTTTGAAGGTAGAGCAGCAAGAGAAAAACCACCCTTCAATCTGTTAAAAACAAATATCTCTGCATCCCCCACAAGCCTTACGGCATATGGCAATGTGGATGTTTCCGAAACAATAACTGATTCATCCCTTAATTCAAGGCCTAGGGCATTTTTAAAAGCAATACTTCCTCCGCATGAACCCGGGCATATTACATAATTCTGTCCTGTTTTAACATAGGGCTTGCATGTTTCACCGAAAGGCTCTGTGCTGTAGGCAGGACCTGTCACAAATATTAATTTGGCATCAACCAAAACCTTAAAAATATCATGACCGGCATATGCTATTTTTTGAAAACCCTCCAACTCACCCTTAGATTTAATACCACCTGCATTATTTATCGCTTCTATATTTTTAGAAAACGGCTCAAAATCATAAATGTAAATGTCATGCCCTGCTTTTGCCCATTCAAACGCAATTGCATGAGCGCCGTTACCCGATCCTAAAACAGCCACTTTCATACATCTATCCCCATTATATAACATTCGTTAAAATTTATTATATATGATTTCTTTAATAAGTCAAGCATTTTGTTGCCTGTTTTGAACATTATTTCTATTTTTCTATTGATTTAATATAATATTATGCTTATAATATAAATATAATATGCTTTATGTTCTATTATTAGAACATAAGATTTGTTTGGTTTTACTTATAATATATATAAAGAACTTTCTTCAAACCATATAGTGCTTTACTTTTGCAATAAAACGTTTTATATTTAGGATACATTCATCATATACAGGAGGAACTAATAAATATGTCAAATTCGATCAAAAAAAATTTACTAAAAAATGCAAAAAAACAAGTATCAGAAGAAATCCTTGATTATGTAGTGAAAAACCTTGACTCGGTATTATACAGCACGTTTGACAAGCTTTGTTATTTTGCAAAATGTACCCGTGATGAAATGAATGAATTTTTTTCAGCACTGGGTTTTGACGATATGATTGCTTTTAAGAAAGCCTTACGAGAACTACAAAATCAAGAACTGTCGGAATCAAAGGAATTATCCCAAAATTCAATAAGAAGTATCATCGATTTGGTTGCAAGATATGAACTGAGTAACATCACTGAACTCAGCAATGATTTGAATCTTGAGGCATTGGATCGACTTGCCCAAGACTTGCTGGCAGCTTCATGTGTCTACATAATGGGGAGTGTACCTCTATCATATTACGCAACATATATATTAAATGTAAACGGTATACGAGCCATCAGATTAGATGGAGTAGCTAGTAATTACATAAGCACTATTTTAAACATGGATAAATCCTCAATGGTTTTAGCCTTTGGGTTTTCAAGATATTCCAAAAGTAATATAGCACTTCTTAACACTCTTAAAAAAAGCGGTTATAACATTGTTTCAATCACTGATTATCAAGAATCTCCCCTGGCTGAAATATCGAATTATTTCTTAGTAGTGCCTATACATTCATATGACTATACAACATCCTATACATCTGCTTTTATGATATTAAATGTTCTTTCTATTTATATAGGTGCTAAAGACAGGACAGTTTTGTTCCAAAAACTTCAGAAATATGACGAATTGACACAGAGTATGGAATTCTTTTTTTAGAGGTGTAGAATGAAACCGACTCCATTATATAAAATAAATAACGGAAAAATAATTTTTTGCGGATCATTTGATGAATACACTTACGGGAAAATTTTAACTTGCAACAAATATATGATTGAACAAATACACGTATTAAATAAAGCATTGCTATCTGATAAACCGGTTCTTATATGCGGAGAGCCGGGAACAGGAAAAGAATTGTATGCTGAATATATTCATCAAAACAGCCCTAGAGCCAAAAATTCATATTTACGTTTTAATTGTGCAACTACACCGATAATTTTATATGAAAAGGAACTTTTTGGCAATAATGAAAGATCAAATATTGATGCAGGTGATAACGGAATATTCAATACATCTATCGGAGGAACCGTATTATTAGATGAAGTATCTAAGATACCAATTGAAATACAGAAAAAATTATTAGATTTTTTAAAGCAAAAAAACTCCTTGACTAATTTCCGTATTGTTTCTATAACAAATCAAGACCTTCAAGAATTTGTCAAAAAAAATTTATTTTTGAATGAACTTTATCATTTGCTCGGCAAAGTAAAAATAAAGCTTCTACCATTAAGAGAGCGTCCTGAAGATATTGAACTTCTGTCTTTATTCTTTCTTGAAGAGAGCAATAAAAAACATCATGCTCAATGCTTTTTTGGACCGGAAATTTTCAATGCATTAATTCATTATAACTGGCCAAAAAACATTATGGAATTAAAGCAAACTATTGAACGCATGGTAATGATTTCTCCACAGGAAATAATTAATAATGTTAAATTATTGGAACGATATACGAAATCAGCAAGTATTAATTCAAGGAATACACAGGTTCTACTTAATCCTGCATTTATAGATATTGATGAAAATCGTACTCTTAAAGATATGGTTGCGGAATATGAGTTATATATAATTAAACAATATATAAAAAAATTTGGAAGCCTTCGCAAGGCGGCATATGCTTTAGGGACAGCACCTTCAGCAATTTCACGCAAATTATCCATAGCAAAAAAATCTCAAAGCAAAAGAAAATTATAGATATTAAAAAATAATTTAATGAAAAAAATAACACTTACAAATAATGTCAGTTCCTAAAATATATTTTATAAGTGTTTAATTTTCTAAAGGTACAACTCTGCTGTTTATATTGCCTTCTTTAATTTCTATTATTTCGAAACTTGCTTTGCTGCCCTTTGAAAATGTTGTGCTTCCCAGATTAAAGAATAAAATATTATCAGTAATTTTTGCATCACAATTTTTATAGCCACGACGAATCATCAGATTAAAATTTCCTTCCTATTTTATATCCTTAATTTGAGATTCTTATATACATTACGACTATCTCTTGTTACTAGAAATTCCGCTGATTTCTTCCAGTTTGTTTTTTCAACGTTAGTATTTTCAAAACCCAACAAATGACAAGGAGCCTTTTCTAATGATTTTAAATTGGCATTTATCTCATCAACAAGCTTAACTATTGAAAAGTCAAGCTCCTTTTCCATTATATCAAGTATGTAATCCTTAAAGTCATCTGTTATTAAGGGTTCGGTTATACGTTTAAACTTTTCGCTTATCCATTTTATGCCAATATTCTCATGGGCTTCACCCCTTGGTTCGCAATCCGATGAAATATATTTTTCATTATTATTAGTGATTATCTCGGCACGGCATATACGCTTTTGGGGAAATTGCTTATCAATATCAGGATCAGCTTGAAAGGAAAGCTTGCTCATCATCGATATTATATCCGGATTCTCAAAAGATTCCTCCTTAATTTGATTTAAGCCAAAATCTCCATTTATTATGGCAGCAGCTACGGGATAAGCGATATTATACTGGGCTTCGTCTGATGTTTTGGGAATAATCTTCGAAAGCATGGTGGCGGGTTTAAAAGTATAAATTATAACATT
>JAAZCB010000770.1 GCA_012513545.1 Clostridiaceae bacterium | reverse complement strand
TACCAGAGGACTTCAAAAAGAAATATCAGTTTAAATCACTGCACTATGTTCCGGCGCCAGAAATATCTCTTGAAAAGCATAATCTGCCTGCTTCAGTTGAGACCTTGATGGGGAAGTCTGCCAGGTTTGCAGTAGTTGGCGCAAAACTGGCTTTGGAGGATGCAGGATTTGAAATCACGGCCGGAGGCAGGTATTTTACTGTAAAGGGACTGGAAAACCCTGATATAGTTATAGGTACGGGCATGGGCAGCCTCCAGACGGCCTTTGATTCTTATACTGCCCATGTCTTCGAAGGTGACATGGAGGTTCCTGGAAAATACGGGATAGAAGTAAGGTTTAACAGAATGGTTATTCCAATACTTATGCCAAACTCAGCTTCAGCCTGGGTATCAATATTATTCGGTATCAAGGGAGCCAACTTTACAATTAATGCCTCCTGTGCTTCAGGCACCTGTGCCATAGGAGAAGCATACCTTCGAATAAAAAACGGTATCAGCAGTATAGTTGTAACAGGAGGAGTTGAGTGCCTCGCAGAGAAGCATGGCGGAGTTATGCGCGGATTTGATATTCTTTCAACCCTTACAAGGTCTGAGAATGGGAATCCCATGCCCTTTTCAAAGAATAGAAGCGGCTTTTTGTTTAATGAAGGAGCAGGATGCATTTTAATACTTGAGGAACTGGAAAGTGCATTAAAAAGAGGCGCAGAGATTTATGCGGAAATATGCGGTTACGAATGCACTAGTGACGCCTATAATATTGTACAAATGGAGGAAAATGGCGAGCAGGTTGAGAAAATACTTGCAAAGCTTGCAGGAAACACAAAGATTGAATATTATAATGCCCATGGTACAGGTACAATTCTTAATGACGATATTGAGGCAAAAGCGATAAGGAAGCTTTTCGGTGATACAAACAGCCAACCGTTGATAAACTCAACCAAAGGGCTTTTAGGACACAGTGTTGGAGCTAGCGGCGCAATTGAGGCAGCGGTAACCGCTTTGTCGATAAAAGAATCGGTTGTACACGGGAGTCTTGTGACTGAGCCTGTGGATAACCTTAATATTGCAATGGAGACTACTTCTGTGGAAATAAACCATGCCATATCTGCGTCCTATGGCTTTGGCGGACATAATGCAGCTATTCTTTTTAAGAGGTATGAAAAAGATAATGGATAAGGTATTGATAACTGGTGCTGCCGGGTTTATTGGCAGTCATGTGGCGGAGCTTTTCTGCAACAATGGAATAGATACAGGCTGCCTTGTGCGTAATGGCAGCAATCTTGAAAACCTCAAGGGTCTTTCTGCAAGGATGGAGTATGGAGATATTGAAGATTATGACCGCCTTGCTGAAGTTTTAAAGGGCTACAGCTGTGTAATCCATATTGCGGCCTATGCAAGGGATTGGGGTCCCTATGAAAGGTTTTTCAGAACCAATACGGAAGGCACCATGAATGTGCTTAAGGCCTGCAGCGCAAATGGGATTTCAGATATTATCATAACCTCCTCCTGCTCGGTGTATGGAGAGGAAGACTGTCCTGGAATAAAGGATGAAAACTCACCGAACAACTCACACTACCCTTATTTTGCGGACAGAATATTTAAGAGTGCACTCAACTATTACAGGGATACCAAGGCTGAAGGAAAATTAAGAGCAATGGAATACGCAAAGGAAAAGGGCATGAATCTGACTGTTATAGAGCCGGTATGGGTATATGGCGAAAGGGAATTCAATACAGGCTTTTACGAGTATTTAAAGACTGCAAAAAGCGGGATTCCTTTTTTACCCGGGTCAGTCAGGAACAAGTTTCATACTGTCTATGTAAAAGACCTGGCAAGAGCTTATTTCACTGCTTATTCAAAAAAACTCAAAGGAGTCCAATCCTTCATTATTGGCAGCAGGGAAGTGGAGTATATGGACAGGATATATTCACTTTTTTGCAGTAAGGCAGGAATAAAAAAACCGGGGAACTTACCAAAAGCATTGGTATATCCTCTGGGCTTTTCAGCGGAATTGGCATATACGCTCTTAGGCTTAAAGAATCCCCCGCTTTTGACCCGGGGCAGGGTTAACATGTTCTATGATAATATTGAGTATTCGACAAAAAGAGCAGCTGAAGTTCTGGGTTTTAAAAGCGAGTTCAGTCTTGAAGAAGGAATCGAAAAAACAGTAAAGTGGTATAAAGACCGTGGGTTGATTTGAGTATAATTCTATGCGGACATGGACGAGACTTATGGGAGGTGAGCTAATGCAAAAAGTCAGAAATATTACAGGGTTTAAAAAGATATTGTTTAACCAGAGGGTTAAGCTGGGTGTTTTCTTCCGGTTTTTGCCCAAGCTTTTAACAGGAAGGATAGGGTTTTTGAAGTTTATTATTTTTTTAAAAAGGCTTTTATATTTTCTCTCAAAAATGCAGCACAACAAGTTTGTCAAAATAGGTGCCAATACCCGTGTCGATCTGTACTGCCCGGGTTATCCCTCCAGAGCTTTTTACACTGCGGCAAGCAAGTTTTCTGTTTTTTCAGGGAAGCTTCCCTGTACAACAGTACTTGTTTCAGTTACCTCAGCCTGCAGCTGCAACTGCAGCCACTGCTACCAGAAGCATGACAAGGGAAAGGATATAGATATTGATGTTCTGATATCCGTGGTAAGAAAGCTTCAGGATATGGGGATTGCATTTTTCAATATTGAGGGTGGAGAGCCTTTTCTTGTATATGACAGGCTTATAAAGCTTTGCAGGGAAATTGACAACAGATCTGAAATATGGATTAATTCCACTGGATACGGATTAACACTCAACAGGCTGTTAGAGCTTAAAAAGAATAATGTTACTGCAATAATGTTTTCACTGCATACCCCCGAGCCAATGGCGTTTAACAGTTTTCTGGGGAAAGAGGATGCATGGGACACAATGTCCGGAGCAGTTGAACTTTGCCATAAGGCAGGGATAGCTGTAGCGTTCAACTCATGCCTGGGGAGACAGGATTTTTATAACGGAAATTTTGAGAAAGTGATGGAAAGGGCACGGGAATTTAATGCCTCAATTATTCAGTTAATAAAGCCAAAGCCATCCGGAGGGTGGCTTGAAACAGGTGTTGAGCCTTTTAACCATGAAGATCTGGAGCATTTAAAGCAGCTGGTTAATAAATATAATCTTGATAAAGACTACAGCAGCTATCCCTCCATTTCCGCCCAGGCTATTGAAGAGGATAAAACCATGTTCGGCTGCACCGCAGGGGGAACCGACAGATTTTATATAAATGCCAAAGGGGATGTGCAGCCCTGTGAGTTTGTCAACATTTCCTTCGGGAATATTGGTGCGGAGCCTTTTGATGAAATATACCAAAGGATGAGAAGCTGTTTTGAAGTGCCTGGGGAGTGCTGGTTGTGTGAGAAGTATTCGAAAGAAATACTAAAACTTTACAGGGACAATAATTTAAAGGCATTACCCTTGCCGCCGGAATTATCAAAACAGATATATGAAAACTGGGACAGAGGAAATAAAACAGAGTTATATCAAAAGTTGAGCGACCCACATATATAAAACATAAATATATGGAATTTTTATTAACCCTGTTTTAACTTCAGTATATGAAAAAGACTATGAAATAGTCAGCTTTAATTCTTATTACCAGTCAAGGTTATAAAAGAAAAATCCGCTTAACAAATTAACAGGAGCAGGTTTTGTTATGTCGATACTCCAGACTTCAACAGGGAGGTACTCATCTCTGCAGCCTGACAGGTAAGCAATCCTCCTGCTGTCAGGGGACCAGGTAACCGGAGTGGAATAGCAACTGGAAATCGCCAGGGTAGAGTCACCCTCTCCTTTTGTTCCGGACATACGGATCAGCGAGTAGTATTTGCCGTTAATAAACTGGGTGGAACTGTATGCAATCCTGGTTGAATCCGGTGACCAGGTTGGATTGTAGTTTTTTGCTTCAGGTCCTCCCGGAATTTTAAATATATCACCGCTGGAAAGCTCAATAGTATAAATCTCCGAAATGCTTACGCCCGGGGTAGTATAAAGAACAAAACTGCCGTTTGGCGACAGCCTTACATGATTTAGAAGGCCGCTTATGTTATTTGTTATTCTCCTTTCATTACTTCCGTCAGTATTACTTCTGAAAAGCTGGCTGATACCGGAAGTGTCTCCGGCTTCATACAAAATTCCGGTTGCGTTTGGAAACCATTGAACATATAATGCCCCTGAACGCTCAATAGAGCTGAAGGTATTGTTAGTAACATCATATATTCTGATCACATTTCCAGTGGAATAGACTATTCTCCTACTGTCGGGAGCCCAGTCCAAAAAGGCAGGAAGAGGGATTTGATCAATTGCCGTAACCCTCCGGGTAGCAACCTCCAGGATGTAGATTATACCTGAACTTCCCACATATGCAATACGAGTCCGGTCTGGAGACCAGAACAAGTTTGATGTTTCGTCAAGTGTTTCTGAAGCTGTAGTGCTTATTGTTCCGGTAACCGGATCATACAGTCCCAAATAAAAACTCAAGCTGTCGTTCAGAACCACAGCCAACCTTCCCGGACCACCAGAAGGCGGATAGGGAACAGCAATTGTCATGCCGGGAAAAATTGCAGGAGTAAGCCCGGTGTTGGCATTAATTATCAAATCGGGTCTGGGTTGACCGTTTAATACCACATTATATCTGACTGCTATTTTGTATAGTGTATCTCCTGCTCTGACAACATAATAGGGAACTCCTGGCGGAACAATAAGAATTTGTCCGGGTACAATGACATAGGGGTCTTCGAGACCATTTGCTTCAATTATAACGTTCATAGGCAATCCATACATTTGTGAAATGGAAAATACCGACTCACCAGGCTTAACAACATAGGTAGTTACACCTGGAGGCATGGACAACTGCTGTCCCGGGAAAATGGTGTAAGGAGCCGAAAGATTATTTGCATTTATAAGAGAATTTAACGGTATATGCCAGCGCCTGGCTATACTGCTTAAGTTGTCACCTGAACGGACTGTATAGAATACTTGCATAAACCTCACCTTAAAGTAAATAAATCATAATATATGTTATGATTTATTTTTCTTTTTGATATTTATATTGTCAGATTATTATCAGTTTTATTGCTATGTTATTACTTGAATGAAATTTGCAAATCATAAACAGAAATATTGCATTTTTTGAGATATATGATAGAATACTACCTGATAATTGCAATTATGAGAATACAAACTTGCAAAAAAGTATTGTTGCAAAAAGTACTCAAAGAAGAGATTAGTTGGAAAATTAAATACTCAAAGGGGAGATCAGATTGAAAAAGTTTTTAAATTTATCTGTGATGGTGTTTTTGTCATGTGTATTTCTGTTATCGAGTCCATTGAATGTTTTTGGCTCAGAGACAGCGGAATCAGGCTTAAGGCAAGTCGAACAATATAATTTTTCTATTCATATTCTAGCTATGCTTCTTGTAGGTTTCGGTTTTCTTATGGTATTTGTCAGGAACTATGGTTTCAGTGCAACAACTGGAACCTTTATAATTGTTGCAACAGGTATTCCTCTGTATTTGTTGATCCGTTCAACAGGTATAATTTCCAGTGAGTCCATTCCGGCAGACAGTATAGAGGCGATCCTTTTTGCTGAGTTTGCATGTGCTGCTGCTCTAATAGCCATGGGGGCTGTTCTTGGAAGGATACGGCTATACCAGTATGGTATTGTAGCAATAATTGCGGTATTGGCTTATACATTGAATGAATGGCTTGTTCTGGATGGAGGTCTTGGGGTTACTAAGGGTTTTACGGATTCTGCAGGTTCTGTAGTTATTCATGCGTTTGGAGCATACTTTGGCTTAGGATTGGCAATTGCCCTCAGGAATAATGAAGATCAAAAAGCAGTAATTGAATCCGACAGCACTTCAGACCGCTTTTCCATGCTTGGGTCTATGATACTTTGGATTTTCTGGCCAAGCTTCTGCAGTGCTATTGTGCCTTCGGAAGATATGCCCAAAACGGTTGTTAATACTATTCTTGCGCTCTGTGGTGCAACAGTTGTTACATACATTATGAGTGCTATATTAAGAAAAGGAAAAGTATCTGTCGCTGATATTGCTAATGCTTCTCTGGCGGGTGGTGTTGCAATCGGGGCTTCGTGTAACAGGGTTGGAGTATTTGGTGCCTTTATTATTGGAGCTTTAGCAGGATTAATATGTACTGTTGGCTATAATATTATTCAGCCAAGGATGCAAAAAGCCTTAAAAACTGTTGATACTTGCGGTGTCCATAATCTTCATGGGATGCCGGGCCTGTTCGGAGGATTGGTTGCAATAATTGCCATTCCCGGGATTGTTGCATCTGCACAACTTGCAGGAATAATATTTACTGTTGTTTTAGCCATAGTTAGCGGTGTTACAGGAGGATATATAATTAAACTTACAGGAAAAAAAGTATTGCTTTACGAGGACAAGGAAGAATTTCATGTAGAGTAGCAGGAGAAACTGGGCCGGGAGTAATCCCGGCTTTAGCTTGTTACAGTTTAACAGGGGACCAGGAACTAACTTGGCCTTGTGGCATTTACCGGTAAGAACCTTTTTACAATTACAGCTATTAGACCAATTATAGTAAAAAGCATGCTGCCTGATATTAGCAGGCTTTTTAATTGAGTAAAAAAGCTTGCGCTTTTAACGATTCCATCAAGCTGGTTAGGATAGTTCTGTAAAAGTATAATTACCATTATGTTCTCCAACCAGTCGCATAAAGCTCCGAATAAAGCAATAAGACCTATCAGCCAGGGTTTTTTCATCCCGGTAAATATTTTTTTTGCAATAACTGTTAGTGTTATGAAGAAAAAGAAGCCGTAAGCCAAAGGAAATGGAAAATCTAAAGGTATAATGTATTTCATTTCAAAGGCTCTGCCTTCCTCTCCAAGAGCAGTCAATATATCATATGCCTTGTCTACGGAATAGCCCTTTATCATTTCCATATCCAGGATGCTATGTCCGCCGGTTATTTCCATAAGCTTTGCCAATCCGAAAGGAGAACCGTTGATTAAAATATACATAACTATAAAAAGTATAAGTGATATTATTAAGTTTCTTAGACAGAAGAAGCCTTTATTTTTCATAAATTTAACCATTCCTTTACAAGTAGTTATCCAATAGTCGTCTTTTTTACGTTACAGAAAGTATCACAAGTATTTTATCATAAAATGGTGTGACCCGATTGATAAAATTTAGAATTATCTGTATTTTTTCATCAGTTTTTGTTGAAAAAGTGACTTGTGCAGCTTTTTGACCAGCATTATTTATGATAGAATTGTAATAGTGTTTATTACTACTGCGGCTTTCATAATTATAACATAAAATAAAAATATTTACTTTTATTATATTTGCGGGGATGAAAATCATGACAAAATTAAAAAGAATATTGAGCCTTTTTCTGATAGCAGTTTTTTTATTTTCAATTCAGGTATTTGCGCAAGATAGCAAAGCTGAGCGCTTTGGTGATGTACCGGAGGGACATTGGGCAGATAAGGCTGTTCATGACCTTCGGCTAATAAAAATAACTGATGGAATTGGCAATAATCGGTTTGGTATGGGGCTTACAATAAAGAGAAGTGAATTTACAGCCTTTTTGGTCAAGCTGATGAAATGGGAGTTGATAAAACCAGAAAAGGGCAGTTTTATTGATAATCTTGATTCAGGCAAGTGGTATTATTCGCAGATAGAAACAGCGCTAGAGCATGGTGTTGTTATAAAGGACGTCGACCGCTTCAGGCCTGACGAGCCGATTACCCGTGAAGAAATGGCAGTTATGACTGTACGGACTTTGGGCTATGACAGCCTTGCAAGGCAGTTAACATATCTCGGAAGTCCTTTTGCTGATGTTTCGGAGAATACAGGGTACATTACCATAGCAAAAGACTTCGGTATTATTGCCGGAGTTGGAAATAATCAGTTTATGCCGCGTGCTACAGCTAAAAGGGAAGAAGCGGCAGTAATGATGATGAAAATGTACGAAAAGCTTGGCAGATCTATAAATGAGCTGCATGCTTTTTACGCGATAAGCTCTGCAAATCAGGCAGATAAGTTATTGGCTCTTGATTCTGTGGGCTTCGGTTGGAGCAGGCTGGAGTATGATTCTGAGACCAGCAGTGTGTTTTTGAATACTACAGACAAAAATGGTAATGAGTATGACATACCTGAAGGATTCACAAAGCCTTTGAATTCAGCCAGGGAGAATAACGTTTCCACACAGCTTATGGTGTATGCAAATAACGATACTGTATTTAGTACTGCTGCCCAATCAAAGGTTCATCTGGTTGAATACATAATAACAAGACCTGAAGTACGAAGGCAGGTTATTGAAGCTATAACATCGCAAATCAATAACGAAGACCTTGGTAATACTTCTCCTTCTTTCGACGGAGTTGTAATTGACTTTGAAAGTATGAAGGGAGATATGCTCAGGCAGTCCTTTAATATATTCCTGAAAGAATTAAAGCAGGAGCTTAATAAAAGCAATAAGCTGTTATACGTTGCAGTTCATCCAAAAAGACGACCAGGACAGGCATATTACGATGGATACGATTACAGAACGATTGGAGAAACTGCGGATAAAGTCATACTGATGGCACATGACTACTATGCAAAGCAACTTACCGAGGCTGAGATGCATAATGGATATACCACTACTCCGCTAGCTCCAATTGATGAAGTATACTATGCTTTAAAATCAATTACCGACAAGGACACCGGGGTTAAGGATTTAAACAGGATATGGATACAGTTTTCGTTTGACTCGGCACAATGGAAACTCAAAGAGGGAAAGGTTATTAACAAATATCCCTATAATCCTGGTTATGAAGCTATACAAAAAAGACTTCTCATGGAGGGTGTTGAGGTAAATTATCAAGAGACTTCTCTGAGCCCATATGCAGCTTTTTATGACGCTAAGGATGAAACTGACAATATTATCTGGTATGAGGATTCCAGAAGCATACGGGCTAAAATCAGCCTTGCAAAAATGTTTGGCATTGAAGGGATTTCCCTTTGGAGGCTGGGGAACATACCAGATTATGAAGATACTCAAGCAAAGAGGCTTTACCTTGACGTATGGCAGCAGATAATGAACAATAAACTTAAATAGGACTATAGTTATCAGACTGGTATGATATAATATTAATGAGAAAAGATACTAAATTTTGTTTTATTAGGGGCGATGTAATGGCTCATAAAAAAATATGCTCAGGCATAATTGCCGAGCATATAAAAGGGGGTCAAAATGTATTTTGTGAGGTCATTTATATTATTGACGATATGATTTGATAATATTCAACTTATAATAAAAATATTTTAATTATTGTCCTTATCTATATAGACTCAGTTTAACAAGCTTTATCAGCCCATATGACGCTGCAGCATAAACTATCATTGCTACAATTGAAGCAGGCTCAAACACGTAGGTTAAAGATGGACCTCTATTGACGAGAGAATTGAATATTCCGGAAAAAGGTGCAATAAAAAAGCCTGTTACTGAATACAGGAAAGACACGAAGCCGCTGCTGGGGCTAGCACCCAATAGCTTCAGTATAAAGCGGAATGCAAGCAGTACTTCAATTACACCAGCGATATATTTTATCGTGTTTATACTTTTAATGTACCATAATGATTTGTTTAAGTCTTCGTGTTCGAGCGTTCCTGCATTGTTTATGTTATCAATATTTATATCCTTTTCCTTGATTTCTTTATTGTTACTGTCATTAGGCACCATAATAATACTCCCAGTATATTTTTATATTATTATTTTCATTATCGGTATGAGTTATCCGGATGCAAAAAAATAGTTATTTAACTTATTTTTCATAAAAATATAAGCGAGTCATACCATCAATAGTAATGACTCGCTTACGTACTTGCATTTAGCATATCTGGATTGCCACCAATTTTAATTTACTATGCTGGTGGACTCACCCCTTCATTAATTTATTCAACCTGTCCGGCTGTAATATATATATACCATTATTCAAAGGCGTAAAACAAAAATATTTATTATTCGAAATTATTTTTTAAACAAAAAGGTAGAGCCCATGATGATCTACGCTACAGCTGATACAAATCCCTTTGTACCTATAAACAATCTTTCGAATGCCCACAAGCATTACAGAACCTGTACCAACCTTTGCCAGACCACCGGAAGTTCCTTGGAAACCTGCTGCAATCTTTCGACTGCAGCAGACCTCCTGCATTAAGCAGTAAAATACCCTGCATGCGGAACTCCTGGTAATCCTGGCTCGAATATCATACATCCCTTTTGACCATATTACAATAATCAGTAAGGACATTCCCAAAAGCAGAAGCCATAGCATTTTACTGCAATACAGCCTTACAGGACATATAATATTCTTCCCGCCGGCTAATACCAAGCTTTAGTATTGACACAAACCTGATATTAACCTTTGGCCGACAATTATAAAGCCTTTTATGACCTTATAACTGTCTTGGCTCAATCATCATGAACCCTACGCATATTATTATGATCGTTTTTATTATTTTAATTCATGTTAAAATATGACAATAAATGAAGGCGGATTATAAGTTGGTTTTAGGAAAGTAAAAAGCTTCTGGACATCGAGTCCCTCGCCTTTCCCTCTTTCACTTCGTTCGAAAGAGGTTAAACAAAAACCTGAAGGCTTAAAGCCTCCAGGTTTGAATGGGAAATTCATCTGCATTATTATCTTGGAAACTCCTCTATTGTACCTAACAGGTATCTCTTTAAGATGGCGTAGTCGGTGGAGTTTACCTTGCCATCACCATTCAGGTCTGCATTGTTAATATCAACCGGAAGTTTATCAATTAGACCCAGGAGATATCTTCTCAAATATGAGTAATCGGTGGAGTTGACTTTTGAATCTCCATTAAGGTCGCCGAGGGTTATTTCAGCAGGTGACGGAGGAGGCGTTACTTCTGAAGGATTGGTAATATCACCGTTTGTTTTAATAGTAACGATCTCGGTTTTACCTACATTGATATTGTCCTGGGAGGTTTTCCCCTGAATAACAGGTCCTAGCGCGGTATATGTACCAGGACTTATAACCCTTGCCAGGTATTCAACATGCCTGTTGGTATTCCAATACGGACTGTTATAAGCATAAAAGCTTATTTTCTGGCCGTCACTGTATAAATACCTGTTATAAGGTTGTAATCCAGCTGGTAGATAGTCTGTAATTTCATATGTTCCGTCAAAGGACTGGGAGCCGAAAGACCAATCAAGCCTTACTCTTATAAGATCACCCTGCTTGAATTCATTTGAGTATACCGGCGTTCCGTCAGTTAACAGGTAAGATCTTGTAATTGAGATATCAGGATCAACCTTGTTTATATCTACAACATTTTCTTTAAATATTGACACTACTGAAATATCACCTTGAACTTTTGTTATGCTGAAATCCTTCATCTGGCTGGAAAGCAAGTTAATACAATGACTGTATCCGTTTTCAAGACTTATGTTTTTTTCCTCCCCATTAAAGCTGTAACTGAAGGAAGCTGGTACGGTGGATTTCCCACCAATCTCTTCGGATATAAACATTAATTTTTCAGTACTTAAAAGGATATCCATAGCATAGTTCCTTGTACAGTATTCATACAAACCTGATTTTTCTGCCTTGTCAAGCTTGGCAGCAAGTATTGAACATAATGACGTAGTTTCAAGGATATCATCCTTGTCATCACCAGTTTTAACTATGAAATAAGGCTTGTTTTCAACGATATACTTGGATATTCTTTCATCATAAAGCTGACCCGCTTTTGTAGAATCACCAAGTTCATAATAGGAAAGTGCAACATATATAACATCCTTAATACTCAGGTTGTCGAGAAGAGCTGTTTTGTCAAGTTCGAGAACTACCGGTTCCTTTAACACTGAAAGTCCGTAAAGTGCTTTTGCTCTTCCTGTATTGTCGCCATTATCAAGAATGCCGTAAAAGTAGTTTTTAAGTGCTGTTGTATTTACCATGTCTTTAGCTAAAACAGCAAGCTTGGCTGAAATATCAATATCGCTTTCCGAATACGGAAGGAGTGACAATCCACCATCATCTTTCTGGTAATCTGCCAAGTAAGGCTTATCAAGATTGTTTGTATAAGTCAGACCCTCAAAATACTGTGAAATAAGCTTTGAGGCAGTATATCTGGATACAACCTGATCAATCCTGTTACCATAAGAATAATAAAGGTTAATTAATTGAGACAGGAACATACCCTTGCTTCTGTCCTGGAATACCAATCGGGTATTTCCGGAAGTTCCGCCTGCTATGTTTATACCAGGTGCAAGATTGGAATACTCTGCCTTGTCGATCTCGTAATAGGATTTTACTACATTAACGGAATGCTTGACAGCATCAGAAAGTCCATTTGCAGTGTATGCCCTGATAATCAGGTCATAGTTACCTTCCTCCAGAGCCCAAAGCGGTATGTTTACCCTTTCAAAGGCTTTCCCGGAAGCTGTCAGTTTCTGATTCGGGTCTGAGGCGTTGGATACTTCAAATGTAACAGGTTCGTTTTCTGTAAGTCCGTTTCCATAAGCATTAACTCCGAGAACAGGCTTATCACCTTCAACGTATACAGTATTAAAGCTATAGTTTATAAAGAATGGAAGTGTGACATTCATGTTTATCTTGTCACTTCCTGCATACAAGTCATTGG
>JAAZCB010000769.1 GCA_012513545.1 Clostridiaceae bacterium | reverse complement strand
CAGGTATTCCTTGTGACTATACCAGGAGTACATTCTAAAGTTTCCTCCTACCTTTAGGTAGTCGGCTTCATTTATCATCTTAAGATATGCGTTTACGTAGCTGCCATTATTGTCTATCCTGTAGTTCCCGGAAACTTCCAGCTGTCCTCCGTTTACATACAGGGTGCCTCCTGTCTGAGTTAAGTTCCCCTCTATTGTCAGCTTGCATCCGTTTAGGTCAAGCGTACTTCCGTTTAAAATAAGGTCTCCTTTTATCGTTATGTCCTCTGTCAGTTCCCAGTTCATTGAGCCTACTGTCACTGATTTTGTTGTACACCCATTGGTTATCAGCTTCCTTGCAGCCAATGCACTTGTGAATTTCACTCCGCCTTCGGAATAATTCTTAAGCTCGAGTATATTAAAGCAGGATTGCCCGGGCTGCCTGAAGTACACATCCTGTGTGTCCTCTCCGGACAATATCACTTTGTGGGTTCCGCTCGCATTGAAATTATGATAATAAGGGCTGTAATCATGTCCATTCTGTGTAAAGTTTCCTTTTAATTCCATTGTTCCTGCTGTCAGGTATTCCTTGTGACTATACCAGGAATACATTCTAAAGTTTCCTCCTACCATTACATAGTCGGCTTCGTTTACCATCTTAAGATATGCGTTTACATAGCTGCCGTTATTATCTATCCTGTAATCTCCGGAAACTTCCAGCTGTCCTCCGTTTACATACAGGGTGCCTCCTGTCTGTATGAGGTTTCCTTCTATAGTTAACCTGTATCCATTCAAATCAAGTGTTCCGCCCTGAAGATAAAAATCTCCGAATTTCTTATCTTCCTGCAATGTCATATTGGAATTTACATACATCGGTTGAACCAGTGTTCTAGCATTCAAAACACTGCCAGAAGAATAATTGTCCGATGCATCTTTCGCCTTGACAGAAATCTCATAATCCGTATCCGGAGAAAGTCCTGACAAAAGATATGCAGTATCGGAAGTTTCACCTGCCAGCTGTGAATTCAAATAAACACTATAACTTATTACTTTGTAGTTATCAGTTGAAGGTAACCAGGACAAAGATAAGGAGGTATGTGTCTTTGAAACAATTTTCAAATCTTTGGGTGAAGCAGGCGGTTCATTGTCATATATAGCTGCATTGCTTTCATCTGATTCATTTCCGGCTTCATCAAAGGCTCTGACTGTAAAGCTGTAAAGTTCACCAGGTAACAAAGGGGAATATGTGTAGCCCGTTTCAGTAGTTATAGCTGTTTCCATATTATTAAGATAAACCTTATAACCACTAACAGCTACATTATCTGTAGATTCCTCCCAGACTAAAGAAACCGAAGTGTCCGTATTATAAGAGATAGAAAGATTCTGTGGAACGGTTGGAGGTTCATTATCATAAACAGCTTCTGCAACTGAAATCTTAGCACTATCGGTAAAACTGTCAGAATCCTTTGGCAAGTCCAATCCACTGCCAACTGATAATGGACCGGAACTGTCCTCAATATTCAAATTATTTTGTGATGTTTCACCTGTATTGTATACACTTTCAACTACGGATGCTTGATTCTGTAGATTTTCCAGGATGTATTCCTTAAATTCTCCTGATGGTTCAATCACAGGAGTACTTTCGGGTGTTGAAGCTATCCCGGATATCGTCTCCGGAGTTGTCATTACTTCCGGTAAAGGTACAGAAATTATTTCCGTCTTAGCACCGGTAGTATCCGAATCCTCCGATTCAGCCACAGAGGACCCGGTTGAAGACATATCTGATTCGGATGCATTAACATGAATTGATAATCCGAATTCCGGTAAATAAAACATCTGGCCGAAAAACAAGCAAAAAACTACAAAAATACTCAGAGCTTTTTTAAATTTTTTAAACAAGAAATCTCCTCCCAAACACATAGACGAGTGAAAATCAGAAATAAAAAGATAATACAAGTATGATACATTCATTTATCGATTTGACAAACAAAGCACATATTCCATCATTCCACTGATATTTTTGAGTAAGACTTCTATTGATAATTTTACAGAAAAAAAACAGAAATGTTATAACTGAATTTACTGCTAAAAATCTACTGGAATTGCCCTGCAAACCTCAAAATCAACATATTCAAACCTTATTTCTATATAATCCGATCCCACAATTTATTAAAGTTAATTTAATGTTAACATAAAAATCAACTCGAATCAATATTAGCTAAAAAAAAGAATGCTATACGATTTATGTTATAAAAGAGCTGATATTTTAAACGAAAAATGCCTTTATTCCGCTAAAATATCAGTATCTTTGATATCCGTTATACACCATAAATTATATAAATTTTATTATGGCTTTATCAATGCTTCTTTGGATTATTCAGTTTTCAGAAACAGCAATGGTAAATATGCCCGACTCCAAAGCATTCCCCATATATGGCTCGCTGCCCTTCTTACCGCTTAACAAAAGGGCAATTTCGCCGCCTTCACGCTCAACTTCCACTTGTACCACATCGCCCTCGGTAAGGGACAATTCGCACTTGTTCTTTGAGTTAAACCCCTTGAAGTCCATTGTGAAGCCCGTTCCCCGCCCGTCCTCAAGAATCACAATGCTGCCTTTTGCTGCGGTGCAGGCTGAAAGTGCAAAAATAAGAAGCAGACTCAAGGCACCTGAAAATATTAATATATTCATATTTCCCAAACCTCTTCCTACGTTTATTTTACTAAAAAGCATGTCACGACCTCCTCCACAAATCTATCCCTTTCATTTATCCACGGACTGTGGGCAGAATGCTCAAACCACACAATCCTCTTATCGGGTGCATCCAATACCTGCTCGTATTCCTCAACGAGCACGGTGGGAGCGTTGACATCATGCCGCCCTAAGAAGAAGTAGACAGGCACCTCCAGCCTGGTATAATCCTTTCTCAGGTCGATACCATAAAGCTGCTGGTACACGTCATTAAAAGTGTTTATAATCCCACGGAAAAAGTTTATTTTGTCAAGCAATCCATACTCGGAGGAACCGATATCTCTGAAGGTATTGTAACCCGGGTTGCGGATACCGGGCTTTTTCGCCATATATTCGCTGAGGTAGTTGATATACAGCGCGCTTTTCCACGTAACGTCCTTGCCATAATAGGGCGGCTCACCGTTTGCCTTGAGCTGTTTTATTAGGTCGATATCGCCGTTGTTTTCAGCAATTTCCATAGCTTTAGCGTAATCCATCCGCTCGGTTTCTGCAAAATCAATCATCTGTCCCGTGCCGATAAAAGCATGGTAAGACTGAGGATATTTGTCCACCAGGAAAATTCCCAGAGCGCTGCCCCAGGATTCTCCAATCAGGTAGATTTTCTCCTTAGAAAAGCGTTCCTTCAGGTATTCCGTCAGGGCGTGACCGTCCTGTATGTATGTGTCAACGGTGATGTTCTGCGTCTTTTCTGCATAATAGGACTTACCGGAGCCGGGCTGGTCCCAGTTCACTACAACAAAATTCTTTTCAAGCTCTCTCAGATCATGGCGAACTGCTGCCATTTGCGTACCACCGGGACCACCAGCCAGAAAGAGCAGCACAGGCTTGTTTTTGTCCCACCCCCGCAGGCTAATCCACTGCTTTCTACCATTCAACTCCAGTTCTATCAGTTCTGCTATACTATTTTGGGGTTTGTTTCCACTCTCATCGGTAATACGGGGTGTGAATGCGGTGAACTGTGAAACGGTGACCAGCCCTAAGTTTAATATCATCGTCATGACGAAAAATAACGCTGTACTTTTCAAAAGAGCAAGCTGCCTGGGATTCGTTTTTCTTCGGATCTGTGCAATGATGCGGTAAACCGACATAAGCAGAACCCCTGCTAATGCAACAACCGCCAAAACAGTCAAAATAAGAAACATTGTTACATAAAACATTGTGAAACCTCCTCCTATAATACTTACAGACATCTTTGAGTCAGCCCTATATTACTTATACAACTTGCTGAACCAATTAAACAAATGCCTCTGCAATGCGCAATCCCTCCAGTTATAACTTGATGTATACACTTTCAAGGGCATTGCCCATCAGCGGAACATCGGTGATGCGGCTGTCCTTTAAGGATAGCTCGTTTTTTCCTATCATCCGCTTGATAATGTCAAGCTTTTCCTTTTCATTCATCGGTTCTCGGAAAATGAGCGTTCCGCCTGATTTAATGGATTTTGCCAGAGCTGGAATAAGCGTTTCCAAATCACCTTCTGAAATATCATGCAAAACGAAGTGGCAATAGACCACATCAAAACTGTCCTCCAAAAGTTCCGAGGCTTCTGCGTGCAAAAAAGCGACATTTCCATAACCCCGCAAGGTTTTGCGACAGGTGTTCAACCAACGCCTGGAAATATCCAGACAAGTTAAATTTCCGTGAGTCAATCGCATTGAGGTGTAATACGCGACCGTTCCCATTCCACACCCGAAATCAAGCACCCGCTCATTACCAACAAGGGGAAGACTGTCGGCAAAGGCCTTATAGACAGATTTACCATAAAGCAAAAATGCGAGTTTCGTTAAGAACATCTCCGTATAAGTAGGTTCATGCAGCATCATTCATCACCTCCCAATAAAAAAATCAGCTGTATAAAAGGCTCATTATTATCATAGCAATCGAACCTGTCATACAACTGAATCAAACCTTAAATTAACCTTAAATTATACTAACTTAATATTTCCGGGAGTGTAATCCTGAAAGTACAGCCCTTCGTGTCACCTTCGCACAGAATCAAATTTCCGCCATGGGCCTGTGCAATCTTTCTTGCAATGGAAAGCCCAAGTCCGCTGCCACCGGTTTCGGAATTTCGCGAAGCATCCGCACGGACAAAGGGCTTGAAAATATCCTGCGCAAGATGGCAGGGGATACCGACCCCGTCATCACTGAAATCAATTACAACCGTTTTGTCTTGAACCGTCAGGCTGACGGATATTATTGTGCCCTCCGGATTATACCGTACAGCGTTGTCTGCAAGGTTCCGAATAATACGCCCAAAGTGGTCGGCATCAAGCATTACATAAAAACTGTCCTCAGGAATGTCAAATTCATATTTGAAACCCGCACTTTCCAGTTGTGGTACAATCCCCCCGCATATCTGGCGCAGAGTTTCACAGATGTCTGCTTTGTCCGGCTTTAATGAAAAATCCGGGCTGTCCATTTTGGAAAGCTCAAACAGTTCGTTGAGCAGATGGTTTGCGCGTTGACTGTTTTGGTAAATTACACCAAGCTCCGGCAACTCTGATTTTTGGCAAAGCAGCTCTGCATAACCCTGTATGCTTGACAGGGGGTTTTTGAGATCATGGGAAATATCAAGAATCAGTCGCCGCCTGCTCTCTTCCGACTTTTTACGCAGAGCAATCTCGTGCTCAATTCGAGCAGCCATGTCGTTAAAGGTATCCTGTAATTCTGCAAACTCGTTTTTAAGGCGCAATTCAACCCGCGCGGAATAATCGCCCTCCCGCAAGAACCTTGTGCCCTCACAGAGCTTCTTTAGAGGTACGGTAATCTTCGCGGCCGTAATCCTTGAATATATAAAACTGATAATCGCAAGGATTAAAAGATAACTCAGCACCACAAAGGCAAATGCTCCTCCCGCCTGCTTAAAATCGCCTGATAAGGCTTCCTTGTTATGCACCATTTTAAAATCAAGCCGAATTGAAGTAGGAAAGGTAACAATCAGCCAGAACTCACCTTTGGGTTGGTAAAGGATATCATAATGGTAGGGCTTGCTCTTGCTTTCTGTCAAAAACGTTGTAAATTCCTGGACGCTCAGATTGTCTTTTTTGATGGTGTCAACCCCGCTTGAATAAACAACACGCAATTCCCTGTCCACAATCTGAACACCGCCACCGTTCTCAACGATAGCAGATGCGTCAATCTGCCTGTAATCCTCTTTGATTATTGCACTTGCAGAATAACGGTTTTTTGCAAGCGAACCTGAAATCAATCTGCTCGCAACGGATAACAGTACAAGCGCAAGCACTGTAGAGAGGATGGTCAGCAAAAATATTACCCAAAAGTTTCCGAGAAATTGATTTGATAGTTTCCTTTTCATGGCTTTTCACCGATGTAATGCAGTTTATACCCGATGCCGCGAATGGTTTTCAGGTACTCCGGATTCTGCGGATCATCCTCAATGCGGCTCCGGATGCGGCTTATATGAACCATAATAGTGTTGTCATCAGAATAGTATTCTTCGCCCCATACGGCATGATAAAGCTGGCACTTTGTAAAAACCCTCTCCGGGTTTTCCATAAAGTACAAAAGCAGCAAGTATTCTTTTGCACCAAGCTCAATAAGCTTTCCGTCCTTATATGCGCAGCATTTTTCTTTATCAATCATAAGCTTCCCGTATGCAATGTTTGGGACAGGCCTTTCCTTCGGCGACAGATATTCGTTGCTGCGTCTCAAATGCGCACCTACACGGGCAACCAACTCGGCAACCGAGAAGGGCTTGGAAAGGTAGTCATCCGCACCCAACCCCAGCCCCAGAACTTTGTCCATATCGTCCGACCTGGCAGTCAACAGGATAACCGGTATGGTGCTGTGTTCCCGTATTTTACGGAGGAGATTGAATCCATCCATAACCGGCATCATAACATCAAGAATAGCAAGAGAAATTTCCTCCGACATCAGCGTATCGAGTGCTTCCTTACCGTTCTTCGCCATAAGGACGGTATAACCGTTTTCCTCGAGGCTGGTTTTTATCAAGTTTCGAATGTCAATCTCGTCATCCGCGATTAGGATATTCATAGGGTTGCTGAACCTCCTTGATGCTTTTCGTAAATTTGTGCCTTATCTATTTCACAGGTTTTACAGATTTGTCCTATAATCTTATGTATACTGTCTTTATAGTCTTTTTACATTTCATGGCATGATCGCCTCAATATTTGTCTTATCTTTAGACTATTAGTCAGAGGCTTTCGTGTCAAGTATTATAAAAACAATATCACTTAACAAACTCATCCTTTAAAATTGCATAAATACAGCTGTTTTCTATAATACCGTTTTTAACAGCATCACATTTCAATTCCGCTTCCAGCCTGAAACCCGCTTTTTCAAGGCAACGTCTCGAACCGGCATTTCTGGAAAACGGCTCTGCGTATACCCTGATAATATCAAAGTTTTCAAATACATAGGCTGTAAGCATTTTTATTGCCTTCGTTACAATACCTTTGCCCCAATATTCCTCATCCAGGAAATACCCGATTTCAGCATTTTTTCTATAAATGTCTTCCTTGAAAATTGCGCCAATGTTCCCGACAACTTTTCCATCAACCACAATTGCAAATGTCCTTGAGAGTTTATTATCGCTTTTTCGCTGCAAAGCTACATACTTTCTGGCATCATCTATCGAATAAGGATGAGGAAAATAATCTCTCAAATTATCATAAATCTTCTTATTGTTTGCAATTTCAGCAAGCCTTTCAGCATCCGTTTCTTCCCATTCTCTCAGTATAATATTATCCTCCTGGAGCCTCATTCGAGCTCCCTCCAATCTATTCCGATATTATTTTTTCCAGGTAAACAAACTGCAAACTATCATTGATTTTTTTAAGCTTAAACCTTTTGTATCCTAATTTTTCATATAAAGCGAGATTCTTTACGCTTAAATGCCCGGTAAACAGCTCACACCTTACCGCACCAAAGTATTTCTCGACAGCTTTCAAAAGTTTTTTTCCTATGCCTTTATTCTGGTAATGAGGGTGTACAATCAGTTTCCCGATGTAGCAGGTTCCATCTCTTTCAACCGTTCTGACCGAACCTACTATCTTCTCATCCTCAACAAATTTAAGGATAATTGATTCTTTTGCTTCTTCCTTCAAATCCTCCATGGTTTGAACAAGCGGAGGAATGGTATAGTCATTGTATATTTCCGCCTCACTTTTGTAAGCAAGCTTCTGAAGTGCCAATATTTCGCTAAGGTCGCCTTCGCATGCGATTTCAATCCCATCTCCAGATTCTTTATTCAGCTCAGAAAAAGTATTCATATAAATCACTTCTTTCCTAATATAAATAAAACCCACAGAATCACAATTACGTGACTCCGCGGGCATATGCTCCACGTGTAAGGCTCAAAAACCCCTATGCAGCTCAGGCAGCTTCGCCTTTATGCATACTCACTTTATAAAATATTTTTGCATATCTTTTCCACACTGTCAATACCATACATTCACCCGAAGTCAGAAGTTTAAAACCAGGGCAATCGGTTGTTGTAATCTGTAATTCATGATTTTTTAAGGTGCAGCATCGGCAGTATAATTTCCGATTCCTCCTCGTCTTTTTCGCCCTTCCAGGCTACTATAAAAGCTATTTTGGCACCGACCGACTCATATCCATTGTTTCTTAGTTTCTTCAGTGTTTCTAAAAATCTGTTTGAGAATTTTACAACATGAACAGTTCTTCCATTGATTTCGGTCCAAAGAAAGATATCGCTTACCATAAGTTCACAGCCACTTCGAAGCCTCGATACAATTTCTTTTTTATCCTTAAAGAAACCAAGAAAAACATCCCTATGCGTAAGTTGAAGAGATATTTCAAAAGGTTCATTGTATTCTTTTGTGTCTTCCTTTTTAATGACGCCGTCAACGCAATATTTGTTGAATATATCGGTGTTGCAGTGGATATACAAAGCTTCTTTGGCACGGGTCATCGCAACATAAAGCTTTCGCTTTTCTTCATCATTTTGTATAGAAAACGAAAACATATTGAGGAGCAAATATACGGTATCAAATTCTCTTCCCTTTGCTTTATGTATTGTAGAAACATATAT
>JAAZCB010000768.1 GCA_012513545.1 Clostridiaceae bacterium | reverse complement strand
AGCGGTAAAACCGAAGCTGTGGGAGGACTTTATAATTCCGATACCAAGACATTGAGTGTCAAGACTAAAAAGAGCGGAGATTATTACGTTGTTGAAAATAAGAAAAGCTTTGATGATATCAAAAATAAAGATGCTACCATGATAAAAGCTATTGAAGTTATGGCAGCAAAGGGAATAATAAACGGAAGGGATAACGGCAAATTTGAACCGGACGCTCCCATCAACAGAAGTGAATTTGCCACATTGATAGTAAGAGCCATTTATAAGTATAACAGCAATGCGAAAGCCAACTTCAGCGATGTTGAAATGAAAGCATGGTTTTATGCCTTCATAGCATCTGCAAAGAATGAGGGAATTATAAACGGTTACCCGGATAATACCTTCAAGCCCCAAAACGTAATAAATAAACAGGAAATTATAGCAATATGTTCTTCTGTTCTTAACAAGGAAAAAGGTTTTTACTATCCGAAGGATCCTGATAAATTTATTGACTTTGCCGATGCGAGCAGTATTCCTGCATGGGCGAAAAATGCTGTTGCAATGGCCAATAGGGAAGGAATAATAGTAAAGAGACGGGACGGAAAATTTGTGGGTGATCAGCCCTTTACCAGAGGAGATGCTGCAGTAATTCTCTATAGGTTGTTTAACAAGCTATAATATAAAAATTGACGGTTAAAAAGACGGAGGTAGAACGAAATGGGTAATGAGTATATATATATATCTATTGGACTTTTAACATTGGTAATTAACATTATCCTTGTTACTGCTTATATAAAACTGAATTATTTTAATAAAAAGCACAGGCTTTCAAACGGTGACAATAGGGTTGAGAAGAAACCAAAGGTACAGGTCAAACCCAATATTGCCGATACAATGGATGTTAATGATCGAAATCTTAGTTACGGATTTGATGCAAGCCAAAGGAGTTCAATAGATCAAGCTCATGGCCAGAATAATTATGCGGATCCGGGCAAATACACTGTAGTTCTACCTCAAAACCCATCGGAAGGAACACAGGTTTTAGGAAATAACGACAAAGAAAATCAATAATAGGTGCTTAAAGGGAAAGGGAACAAAATGGAAGGTGAAATTCTAAAGGGCAAATACAGGATAGAACGCCTTCTTGGACAGGGGGCAATGGGAAGGGTATACCTGTGCAGGAATATAGAAATGGGAAACCTGTGGGCGGTTAAGCATATTTACACCAGGGACCAAAAAGTACATTTGCTTGCTGAGGTGGAGATTCTAAAAAAGCTGAACCACGTAAGTCTTCCTAAAATAATTGACGTAATGCAAGATGAGAGCGGAGTTTACATAGTGGAAAGCTTCATCGAAGGCACCAATTTGAGAGATAAGCTGAAAAAGGAAGGGCCCTTCGATGAAGAGACCGTTGTTGAATGGGCAAAACAGCTTTGTGAGGCTTTGAAATATCTGCACAATATGAAACCCAATCCTATAATATACCGCGACATGAAGCCCAGCAACGTAATTATAACCGATGACAACCGGGCAATTATCGTGGATTTTGGAATTTCTAAGGAACATAAAGGTGAAAACACGAAGGATACGGTTGTTGCAGGTACTCCCGATTATGCTGCCCCCGAACAGCTGATTGCAGGCGGCAGTACTGACCAAAGGACGGATATTTATAGCCTGGGTGTCACCATGTATCAGCTTTTGACGGGAGAACTGCCCAAGTACGAGGCACAAAGCCTCAGGGAGTGTAGAGGCGATATTTCTCCCGAAATGGACTTTATTGTTCAAAAGTGTATAAAAAAGAACCTCTCAGAGAGGTATCAGAGTGTTGAAGAGCTAAAAAAGGATCTTGACAATATAAGGGATTTGAAAATAATATCCCTCAAAGAGAGTTTCAGGAATAGGGTTATTATATCCTTAAGTCTTGTAATGACGATAATTTCGCTGCTTATGGTATACCTTGGATTTTCGAATTTGTATAGGGAGAGAAATGCCTTTATTGACATAAATCCCAAATCCATAGTGCTCTCGGCCCAGCAGCAGGGAGATCTGATCATTGAAAAGAACTACCCCGACGGTTCTAAGAGCAATATTAAAGTATCCGAGCTCTATTGGAACAGCTCGGATACAGAGATCGCTGTTGTAAAAGACGGAAAGATATACGCAGTAAACCAGGGCGAATGTGTAATAACGGGTGAGTATGACGATAAGTTTTTTAAAATTGATGTCAAGGTAAATAAGAAGCTGGATGATATAAATAATGTGGACATCAACCTTAAGTATGTAAAGGGATATTATGCACAAAGCTATGCAGGAACAGGAGAACACACAGATAGTGACGGAGACATTCCCGACGGCGAAGTAAGCAAAGCTGTCATATCCGATCCTACCGGTATTGCAGTATCGGGAGACAGAATTTATGTGGCCGACAGAAGGCTGAGGGTGATTGAAAACGGCGAAATAAACACAATGCCCATGGATATGGATGTGGGAACTGTTAGAACCGATTTGAACGGTAATGTATATTTTTCCCTTCTGCCTTGGCTTGATGAGGATGAACAAATGCTTACGGGAATTTTCAAGCTGGATAATGAAGGGGCAAACAGTGTATATGTTATAGACGAGCCGTTCTCCAACATAGGAGATTTTGCCTTTGACAGCCAGGGTAACATGTACGTCCTGATACACCAAGAGATATTGAATGATATGTCTGAGCAGACCAAGATTGTATATGTGGACATCCAGACTCAAAATGCTGTTGTGATGCGGGAAATTGGAGGAATAATCGACAGCATAACAGTGGACGGCGATGACAATGTTTATATATCATCTTCTGTAAACGGTGCTATTTACAAATGGGAAAAGGGAGAAGAAGAGTTTAAATATTTTGCCGGCAAGGAAAATGACAGGCATTTTATTGACGGAATAAACAACAGGTTCTTTGCCCCCGTAAAAATTGCTGCCAGAGAAGACTTTTTATATGTCATTGACCAAAATGTAATAAGAAGAATAGCTTTGAAGGATGGCAAGCTGGTTGATGTTGAGACAATAGCAGGACAGGCAGGGGACGGAGAGAAAAATTTGGACAAACAGGAAGGTGTGGATGCCTGGTTTGACAGACCGGTGGATATAACTTTCGATGATCAGGGCAATATTTATGTGGCCGATAAGGATGCTTATATAATTTGGAAAATACTTAATGAAGAATAAAGGAGAAAATATTGCAAGTTTTGGCTATTTGCTATATAATATTACAATATAACAACGCAAAAAAATGTCTAACATTGATATAATGCGTAGAATAACCATTAAGGGTGTATGGAATGATTAGAATAAAACTTGTTATACTTGAGCGGGATGAAAATTACATAACAAGAATAACCAATGCAATTAATGCAAACTATAGTGACAAACTGGAGTTGTTTGCTTTTACAAAGCAGGATACTTTTATTGACTTTATTAAGAACAATAAAGTCGATATAATACTGGCTTCGGATACCTTTGATGTTAATTTGAAGGAAATCCCTGAGAGAATTCAGTTTGCTTATTTTGTGGATTCCCCCAGTTTGGAATCGTTAAACAACAAAAAGGCTATCTGCAAGTTTTCCAAGATCAGCTTGATTTATAAAGAGATTCTTAACCTTTATTCTGAAAACCCGGTGAATGTTTTTAATTTAAAAAAGGATGGATCGGGGGAAACCGGAATTTTGACGTTTTTACCATGTAACGGCGGAGACGGAGCGAGTGTTATGGCGGCTGCCTGCTGTCTTAATTTTGCCGATAGAGGGAGAAGGGTTTTATATCTTAACCTTGAAAGCTTTGGAACACCGGACATATTTTTTGATGCCGAAGGAACTTTTAATTTAAGCGATTTGATTTACTCCATCAAAAGCAGAAAATCGAACATTGCCTTGAAAATAGAAAGCATGGTAAAGAAGGATAAGAGCGGAGTTTTCTTTTTTGACGAGTGCAAAGTGCCTCTTGATTTAATGGAAATGACCGGTGAGGATATTCAAATACTGTTCGACGTTATCAATGAAAGCAATTTATTTGATTATGTTGTAGTAGATACGGAAATGGCTTTAAATGATGTTATATTGCAAATAATGCAAAATTCCAACAGGTTGATTTATGTTACCGATGGTTCTCAAACTTCGAACTTGAAGTTTAAACGTATTTATTCGACCCTTGAAATTGTTGAGGGACAGCGAAATCTTAGCTTATTGCCGAAAATATCGATAGCATATAATAAGACCAACTGTATATCGAATAAATACATAGAAGAAATTCAGAATATAAATGTTTTAGGTTGGGCAGGAGAATGCATCAAGGCTTCTAGTGCCCAAGCAGCACATCAAATATCGAAAATGTCGATGTTTGATACTTTACTGATATAGGTGGGAGTATGTATGGATGAAAATAAGCTGCACGAAATAGTT
>JAAZCB010000767.1 GCA_012513545.1 Clostridiaceae bacterium | reverse complement strand
TTGGTTGTATTAATTAAACAGACTAATAGTGTATGCATGAGGTCATGAATAGCGATAATTCTGTGTAAAGAGCAATAGTAGTTGCAAGTCACTATAAAATCCATTACAGCTTTGTCCAAAGAATAATAGTTATTCTCCTTACTGACCAGAGAACTTGGGCAAAAGTGATATCCTGTCTTTGGTTGCTAAACAGGTTCTCTTAGCCGCTCCAAGGGTCAATGAAAAAAATAGTTTTTAGGTTGATGTATTTTTAATGCGACGCCTAAAATAATACTCACGAAAGTCTTATAAATATTTAAAGAAATATAAATATATTAATAAAATTGTGAGGATAAGAAATTGAAAAATAAATTTTTGTGTATTATATTTGTTTCATTGCTTCTCACATGTAGCATTTTATCTGTAGCTGATGCAAAAACTGGTTTTGAAAAATGGAGTGCAGAGAACAGACTACCGAAAATATATGTTGATGTTGATTTAATACTCAAAGAACTCGGGTACGATTATACTACAGAAACTGTTCCTGAGAAGCTATTAATCCAAATTCTTAGATCCTATGAACTCGGGGCAGAAACAAAAACCAGCGACGGCAACCTACACTATACCATTACAGCTGATTCGACACCAAAATCCAGAAATATTGTAGGATCCGAATCGGTAGTGGCATTGGATGAAGCAACACTTATGGAATTCAAAACATCCTTTTCAATTTCCAGCAAAAGTGATTACGGCGTCCCAATAGGATGGGATGGTCAAGTGGGCAAAGCTGCTATAGTATTCGGTGTTTGGGATTATCCAGGAACTGGCAAGGATTTGGAGGATCTTGAAGATGCCCATACCGAAGTAACAGGTCACATTGCTAATTGTGGCGAATATGATTATTGGCATTTCGTAAACAACAGTGATGCTACTTACTATTATGTATGGGCTTGGACAACTTGGCATGCGCCGAATATTCGGATGTTGATGTTATATGGATGGGCCATGGTAGGACCGTTAATGATGTAAGTTGTTATCTTCCGTATGATGCCTATTGGGAAATTATTTGGCCTATCTATTATGGATTTATTGAAGACCGCTATTATTTCGCTGAAGACTTTGCTTCTACTACCTTCTACGACTACTCAGCTTTAAGAATGGGCATTGGTGATTTTTGCTATGGTGCGGGATTTAATTCAACCTATATAAATCCTGGTGGTGAACTTATACACGACCGCGCTTTTACTGGGCCAGTTTTACCAACCACTATTGACTATTCCTTTGTCTTCTTGGAATCAATGGGTGATAATTGGTATTCTGGTGCCTACGATTCTGCGGATGCTGTCGATTTAGCAATATCTGCAGCCGCCAATAAAATATTTCCTGACTGCTCAGCATTTTCTTATTATTCTAATGGCGATCCAATATATATTTAGGTTCAGAAGCAAAGATTTCCTCTCTATTTTTTTAATAGTAGACCTTAGGCGCTATTCTGTTT
Organism: Clostridiaceae bacterium; assembly: GCA_012513545.1. The sequence goes on along the minus strand of JAAZCB010000767.1, from coordinate 103 downwards.
AACAGATTTGCCCTTGTATTCTGCCTTCTCTTGAATCTTTCTCAGATTGTTAAAGAGCCCAGTATTCGGAAGTTTATCAACCCAGACACGATATCAGTCATGA
>JAAZCB010000766.1 GCA_012513545.1 Clostridiaceae bacterium | reverse complement strand
TTTATGTTTGTAATATATTGAGCAGTCGATTTACGGCTACGAATAATAGGCACAGCAGGACTCAAGAAAAAACTATACTAAATGCAACGCTTGACTTGATAGCAGAGTACTCAAAGAAAGTCATTCTCGTTGCAAACGGAGGAATGGGTAAATCAATGATGCTTCAGCATCTATTCCTCGAATCCATCCATAAGCATCTGCAAACAGGTCTGCTTCCTATCATGATCGAACTTCGTGATTTCAGTGAAGACAACGATTTATTTAACGATTATATTGTAAAGACAGCTGGGACATTTGATAGAAATCTGACTAGCAAAAAGGTAGAAGAACTGATGTCATCTGGTAAATGTCAAATCCTGATGGATGGTGCCGATGAGATTGACCCTTCGGATGTGAATGCTTTTCAACGACAAATTGCAGAACTTGCTGATAGATACCCTTATAACCAGTATGTCGTGGCATCGAGAGAGTGCGATATAATAAAGGCTGTCAAGGGATTCTCTAAATTGTATCTTCGCCCATTTAACAGAGAGCAGTCGTCAGCCTTAATTAATAATCTTTTAGCGGATGCTGAAGACGAGACTATAAGGAATGAGATCACAAATTACATAGAGGGTGAATATCTTCAAAAGCATAAGGTTTTTGCTTCAAACCCAATGCTGTTGACTTTCGTCATCATGAAATATCCGATAGTAGATCCCTTTCAAGGAAAAAAGAGATTGTTCTACAGAACTGTGTATGATGCGATTGTATGTGGTCATGATGATGAGAAGAAAGGTTATTCACGAGTATTTAGGAGTGCACAGAATGCCGAGGAGTTCACAAAGGTATTTAGGGAGTTTTGTGCCGCCACATACATAAAGCATGAAGTTGAGTTCGACCTCGATACATTCGATGAGTACTTTAATAATTTAGTTACTAAGGATACACTTGAAAACCCCAAAATCATGACCAGTAAGAATTTTATCCATGATGCTTGCGCAACGGCCTGCATGATGTATGAAGAGGATATAAAGCTTTTGTATATTGACCCTGGTTTTCAGGAGTACCTATTTGCTCAGCACTATTTTTCGGCTGCTCCTGAAGAATTGGAGACCCTTGGACGTACTCTCTGGGATGTGTCTGTAACTGATTTTGATGGATATGATGCTTTTGAAATGCTAAATGAGTTTTCATCGGAAAAGTTTGAGAGATACTTTCTTAAACCATACTTACATAATATTTTCAATGGTAAATCTGAAATTGCCGAATTTGTATCTTTCCTACGATATGGGTATAGAGAGTTCGAATACCAGGTGATTGACACTGATATGGTTGCCGTATGTGCATCTAAAAATAGTGCTGAGTGGATTTCGCCGAAACCCATTATCACAGAACCATCAAGTATTATTTTTTCAATACTGTTGCAAAGACTGGATATTTCTGGATTTTTGTGTTTGGCTGTCTTTGAAAATGCACTTGGCTATCCAGAATTTATGACAGCTGGAATATTTGGAGAGCATCATTTTGACCCGCTCGATAGCAAGAAAAGAATTCTCCCTCGTAGATTGCTACGGCAGGATACTAACGATTTGCAAGTATACGAGAGAACACATGCGGTGGATAATTATGTTCGTGATGATAATCAGCATCTCGTATGCTTTGGATACGAATATAAGGTTGACTTTGATAAAGTACTTGAAGCACCGGGAACCTACAGCGCTTTAATCAATATCTTAAAAACGCCGGATGAAGATGTTTGGGAAGCTTACTGCAAAGTAAAAGGATATTATAAAGAGCTAATAAAAAAATATGGTACTGATTCTTAGGAAGGGAGCTTATTGGTCATGAAAAATAATAAACCAAATGACACAGAACGTTGGTTGAGCCTTGAGGAAATATCAAAGCACGTGGGCTGCAGTAAAGATACAATTAGAGCGTGGATAAAAAAAGGAGCAATACCATATCACAAAGTCGGTAGATTGTATAAATTTAGAGCATCTGAAGTTGATTTTTGGATTGAAAGTGGCGCAAGTGCTGACGCAGACAAGCAAAATATATTGGAGGGTACAGATCATGAATGATATGAAAAAAGAGAAAGAGCGCGAGGAATTACACCGCGCCATTTGGGCAATCGCAGATGATCTACGTGGCGCAGTAGACGGATGGGATTTTAAGAATTATGTGCTTGGCATTATGTTCTACCGATATATTTCGGAAAACCTGACCGCATATATCAACGAGGGCGAGATTGAGGCAGGAAACACCGACTTTGATTATGCAAAACTTTTAGATAAAGAAGCTGAGGAAGCGCGTGCTGACTTGGTGCAGGAAAAAGGGTTCTTCATATTGCCCAGCGAACTTTTCTGCAATGTCAGAGCTAAGGCGATCCTTGATGACAATCTGAATGAAACACTAGAGCGTATATTCAATAACATCGAAGAATCTGCAAAGGGCAGAGCATCTGAAAATAGTTTTGCTGGTCTTTTTGATGACTTGGATGTCAATAGCAACAAGCTCGGAAGCACTGTTGCAAAGAGAAATGAAAGGCTTGCAAAGCTTCTCGATGGTATAGCAGCGATGAATCTTGGTTCTGTTAAGGACCACAACTTTGATGCTTTTGGAGACGCATATGAATACTTGATGACCATGTATGCCTCCAATGCGGGCAAATCCGGCGGTGAATTTTTTACTCCCGCCGATGTTTCCGAACTGCTAACACGCCTTGGTACGGTTGGGAAGAAAACCATCAACAAGGTATATGAAATAATCATGCAGAGATTGATACAATTTAATGATTGCCGTAAGTCACTATCGATTGCAGGGTAAGTTGGATTTTGCAGGGTAAGTTTTGAAGTCGGGGTAAGCCCGGCTATTTTTGTTTTTTGGGGATATGTACATAGTTATAAAATAATTCAACGTTTATTTAAAATAAAGCTTGCCTTGCCCCAGGGGCAATGTTATAGAATGAAAATGTAAGGGAGGTGAAGCTGTGAAATATACTGTTAATTGGGTGGAGAAAAACCTCGG
>JAAZCB010000765.1 GCA_012513545.1 Clostridiaceae bacterium | reverse complement strand
TGTTTTGAAAAACTTGCAGATATTCCGCCTGTCACACTTTCTCTATCAAATATAATTACCTCAAAATCATTATTTTGTTTTTTTAATAGATTGAATGCAAGACTCAAACCTGCAGGTCCTGCACCAAGTATAGCTATTCTTTTTTTCATATTATCCTCCAGGATTTAATGCTTTTTAGCTGTTCCTTTACCGGTTTTGTTTGATGAGCCTGATTCCTCCGATGCCTTTTCAGTCTCAATAAAATCTGACTCAACCACATAGTGATGGCCTTTCCTGTAATTTTTAGGACCGAACTTTCTGACAATACCATCACCTACCATACCTATAAGCAATATCTGAAGACTTGCCAAAAGAAAAATCAGGGATGTGGAAGACACTACTGCCTGGTTGAACAGTGAAGCAAAGGAATAATCATTAAGCTTACCAAGTGCAATGATGACGTCGGCTAGCAGTTTAATAAAGCCTATTGCAAAACTTGTAAAAGCTATAGGCAGAAAAATCTTCAGAGGATTAAGAAGCATTGAAAGACGAACAACCAGTGTCATAAAATTAAAAAAGTCCCATGGTACTATTTTAGATTTTCCGGTTCTTTTGTGGTAATCAATAGGCACATATACAACATCATAACCGTCACAGAACATTGCAACAGTTATAGTTGTTGTAAAAGAAAATTTCTGAGGTAATATGTTCAGATACTGCTCGGCAATTTCGCGGCGGAAAACCCTGAGTCCGGAGTTTAAATCCTTAATATTCTCGCCTGTAACATAATTTGCCAGACGTCCCAAAACCCATTTAGCCGGCTTTCTTACAACTGGGATACGGACATTTTGTCCCGTTCTTGCACCTACAACCATATCAGCCTCTTTCATTTTTCCAATCAACTCGGGTAAATATTTTGAGGGATAAGTCCCATCGGCATCAGTTATAACTATCATGTCGTTTTTTGCAACACTCATTCCTGTCTTAAGCGAGGCACCGTAACCGGTATTTTTTTTGTGACGTATAACTTTGGCACCTGTTTTTATTGCAAGACTGCAGGTGTTATCAGTTGAACCGTCGTCAACAATAATTATTTCGTGTTGTATACCGGCTTTTGAAAGCACGCTCCTTACATTCTTAACACTTTCGGAAATACTGCCCTCTTCATTAAAAGCGGGTATTATAACCGACACACTTTCGGTATTATTATCCACGCTAATACACCGTCCCTTCAGATTATAAAAACATTTATTATTAGACCAAACCAGCTTAAATCTCTAAACTGCTTGTCTATACTATCTGGGATTTCTTGGAACAGATAAATATTCCTTGTAGTTTCCCTTTTCAATATACATGTTATACCAGAGCATATAGTTTAACAGCCCCCAGAAAAACCTTCCATGGTCAACTACCATGTTTTGATGCTCACTCCAGAGTAAAGAAATTGTCTTGGAATTAAACATACCTGTTGAATTAAGACTTCCGGGTGAGAATGCTTCCTCTGCCATTTCCCGAAGTTCATTACGCAGCCAGGAAGAATAGGGCATCTCAAGACCAACCTTTTTCTTGGTTGTAATCTCTTTAGGAAGGTATGCTTGCATTGCGGTCCTTAAAAGGTATTTCTTTTTATTGCGCGGCAGTTTGTGATTGACCGGAACCGAGGCCAAATACCTGACCAGGTCATTATCAGTAAAGGGAACCCGGGCTTCTAGAGAATTTGCCATAGTCATACGGTCATTCTTAATCATTAAATCATCCGCAAGATGGAAACTGAAATCTATATACAAAAGACGGTTTAATTCGTCTCTGGCATCACATTGATTGAACTTGTCGATAAAGTGTTTTACCGAGGGAGAATAATTGCCATATGCTCCGCTATTTAAAACTGACTTCTTAACATCTTCATTTAATACCTCACGCCAGGCATAATGTGACTCGGCTGTCTCAAGTTCTGCGCCTCTGACAAAACGTTTGGCTTTAAAATCAAAGCTTAATTTTTTGTGTGAAACAGGAAGCATATTTACCATTCGGCTGATTAGTTGCTTTCTGATAAAAGACGGAACAAGCCGGTACATTTTCCTCACCTTGTAGGCAAAATGTGTGTCATAGCCTGCAAAGAATTCGTCTCCTCCTTCTCCTGACAGCAATACTGTTACATACTCCTTGGCGCATTCGGCCAGCAGGTAGGTAGGAATGGCTGAACCATCAGCATAGGGTTCATCGATGTAGGCCAGATACTTTGGAAGCATGCTCTTTACTTTATCAGCAGTTACGAGAACTTCATGGTGTTTTGTTCCTATATGATCAGCAACAATCTTTGCATAACCTGATTCATTGAAGCTTGAATCCTCAAAACCCAGTGAAAATGTGTGAAAATCAGAATTGCCCTTTATTTTGGCCATCAATGCGGTAAGAGCACTTGAATCGACACCGCCCGAAAGCATTACTCCAACAGGTACATCGGATATCAATTGTCTTCTGACTGATTTTTCCAGAAGTTCAAGAGAGGTTTCAAGGGCTTCCTTTCTGGATATATTGTGGTTTATATTGTAATTGATATCAAAAAAGCGGTTTATTTTTGGTTGTCTGGTTTTAGTATCTATGACCAGAGTGTGCCCGGGAGATAACTCATAGATGCCGGAGAAGGCTGTTAATGTACCCGGAACATAATTAAATGATAGATAATGATGTAGAGCTTCAGTACTTGGACTTGGTTTGTAACCGGGAACTTCCAGAAGACCTTTTATCTCAGAACTGAACCAGAAAGCATCTTTTGTCATAAGATAGAATAAAGGTTTGACTCCGTAAGGATCACGTGCCAGATGCAGCGTCTCGATATTGCTGTCCCAAAGTGCATAAGCGTACATTCCGTTCAGATGTTTTACTGCATCAACACCAAGCTCTTCATATAGATGGATTATTACCTCGGTATCTGTACGTGAATGGAAATTATGCTTTTTCTCAAGATTGAATTCACTTTTAAGGTCCAGGAAATTGTAAGTTTCTCCGTTATATGCTATCCATACCTTGCCGGTTTCGTTGCACATGGGTTGTTTGCCTGCGTCGCTTGTGTCAATTATGCTTAACCTGTAATGAGCAAGTCCGCAAGGCCCGTCCCAGTGTATATCAAAAGCATCAGGTCCCCTGTGTTTTAACACCTGGCTGGAACTTTGCAAAGCATCATTTTCAACAGAGACTGAATTTGTATTAAGCTTTAACACTCCCATAAATCCACACATAAAATTTTCCTCGTAATCTATAGTTTTTAATGTATATGTTATGGTAAAACTGTTTTTAAAAAATATTGGATGAGGCGTCTTAAATACTTAATTTCAGACATGCCACATCCTTTTAACCACTGAAAAATTATATCACATTGTATTATTCTTGTAAAGAAAGGCGATCTATGATGCAAAAAGGGAAAAATGCTGTTAAAAGCAAAATATAACTCGTTTTTTTGAAGAAAATAGATTTTGGAATGAATTTTGTAAGTATACTTAATACTATTTGAAATATTTGTTTTCCAGTGGAAAAATTAAGTTGAATATTAAGTTGCATATAAAAAGCAATTTTTAGTATTATCCTTGACAAGGATAGGATTAGTTAGTATAATATTCTCTGTCGGTTTACGAGGTGGCATTATGAAGATTGATGTATCAAATATTTTAAAGGCAAACGGTATCTCGTTAAATGTAGAGTTTAATGATATTGTAGAGGGACTTGACCTTATTGATGATGACTTGATTTTTAATAATCCTGTTGATTTTAAAGGTGTTTTTGTTAACATTGGTGGAATTATTAAAATGGAGGGCAGGATAAAAACAAGTTATTTGGCTAAATGCTCAAGATGTTTGGCTGACTTTGGAAAAGAAATTGATATTGATGTTAGGGAAGAGTTTGTCCAGGAAGAAGAGCTTAAGGATGATGAGGTATATACTTATCAGGCAAAAAGCATTGAGCTTGATAAAGTTTTGAGAGATAATATCATTCTG
>JAAZCB010000764.1 GCA_012513545.1 Clostridiaceae bacterium | reverse complement strand
GCTTGAGGAATTTTTAGCAAAGCCTAGAGGACCTCAGGAACTTCGTTTGGAACTAGATGGAAAGCTAAGTAAGATTACTGAATTTAAAACAAATGTAGCACAAGTTAAGGTTGATGTTCAAGCCGCCAAATCATCATTAAGTCATGCAAAGAATTTATTGAACAGTACCCCTAAAACTATTGTTACAAGTAAAACCTTGGTTAATAATGATTTATTGAGTGATTTAATAAAAGAAAAGACAGGATTAAGTACGTTGGATATTTCCAGGTTGAAGTTAACCGATGAAGAAATCAATGAAGTATATGTTGCCTTATCAGCATCAGTTAATGAGTTGGAACTTCAAGTGTCTACTCTTACTTCTCAAGGTGAGAGTTTGGGAAAAGAAATTACGTTGCTGCAAAAAGAAATTGAGATGCTGCAATCTGAGCTTGCATCAAAACAGCAGGAATATGACTTGTTACAACATGAATTGGATTTGAATAGACAAACCTACGATGCTTATCAGGCTAAATATAAAGAAGCTATGATAAAAGAGTCAGCCGAAATTGGTAAGTCCAGTATACTTGTTGTATCTGAAGCAATAGCACCAAAAAGTCCTGTTGCTCCAAGGAAAGTCCTGATTTGTGGCATAAGTGCACTCGTAGGCTTTTTATTAGGCTTTGGGTTTGTGTTTATTAATGATTACATGGGAAAGAACAAAGAGATATTGTCTATAAGAGTCTGATATTAATACTAAGGAAAGATGATAATGGATAAAGAATTAATTCTATTGAGAGAGATACATTTAAAACCTACAATTACACAGCGCGATATGGCAAAGGTATTGGGATTATCTTTAGGAAGCGTTAATGATCTTCTTAAGAGAATGGTCAAAATTGGTGTTGTAGAAATTGAGAAAATATCGCAAAAGAGAACAAAGTACCAATTGACATCCTTGGGTATTTCTCAGAAGGCTGAAGGAACTTATAAATATATATCTGAATTATATAGGTATTTAAAAGATTTAAATAAGAATATAGACAATTTGTTAAGTAGTATAAATGACGATAGTATAGTGGTTTTATTTGGTGAAAATGATGATGTATTCGATGTTATTAAAATGATACTTGATAAAAGGGGAAGACAATACATTACTGCAGTAAGTTATGAGGAATTAGATACACTTTCGGGAAAGGATAAATTATTATTGATTGCATGGCAACCTGAAAATATTAAACTGTTGAATTATAGTGAATATAACTGTATAGACCTATTAAACTGCATTTAATCTTTTGAAATTACGAATTGTGAGGAGAAAAAAATGAGTAAAGCACCAAAAGTAGTAGCGGCTAAAAAATCTAACAAAAATTCTGGGGATACAGGATATCTGAAAACTTTTAGAATATTATTATTATTTGGACTTCTATTTGTAATGTTCTATACACCCTTCTTAAGAGGGCTTTATTTTGAATCGGAGCAGCTTTTTACAGAGATTGTTCTCCTGTCAATATTTATATTGTTTTGGGTGCATAAATGGCTAAATAAAGATAAGGCTTTTATTAGAACTCCTATTGAATATGCGTCGTTGGGATTGGTTCTCGTATATCTATTGACAACATTTACCGCAGTTAATCAAAGATTGGCTGCGACTGAATTTTTGAAATATGCAATGTATTTTATTGTTTTTATAATGTTATCGGATTTAGTTAAAAGTGAAAAGGAAAAAACATATGTATTTTGGACAATTGCAGCATCAGCTTTTGGTGTTTGTATTATAGGGATTGATAGTGTTGCCGGAGGCAAAATTGTGAACATTTTTAATACTGTCTTTAAGGCACTTAAGATAAATGTTAGTTTTTTTGGATTGTATGTTGATGGCAGGATACATTCTACAATACAGTATCCGAACGCCTTGGCCTCTTATCTGATGGCAGTGTTTTTTATAACATTGGGTCTTGTATTAACATCTAAGAAGTGGTGGGTTAAGGGCATAGCAAGTTCAATAGGTTTTGTTTTGCTTACAACATTTATATTTACATTAAGTAGAGGAGTTTATATTTTATTATTGTTGGCATTGCCTTTGTATTTGTTGCTACTTCCTAAGGGAACCAAGGCAAGAGGCGTATATTGTTTGGTGACATTGCTTGGTATTACAGGACCTCTTGCAATAGTATTATCTATGGTTATTAACAATGAATCCGGG
>JAAZCB010000763.1 GCA_012513545.1 Clostridiaceae bacterium | reverse complement strand
ATCCATACATCAAGCGGACGAGATAACTAAACCGGAATCGGGTAGGCGCCAAGTGATGCCACAGAATCAGACTAGGTTCGTAAGCATTGCTTCGGCCTAAGGAAACAGCGCCACGCATCATTATGGAATCTTCACATGAGAGCAATTTTCCACCTTGCCGCCCCAATCGGAAAAAGTTCTCTGATGAAGTTGAGCGGCGTAAATATTCCTGCAAAACATCCCGGTGTACGAAGGCCCCTGCTGTTGGAGGTTCCCATGGACCCCATTCTGTGCTGAAGCGCTCAATCCTCTCTTCGCCAAAATCTTTTATGCCCAAATAAGGGAGAAATGGACGTGACCACTTTGGAGGCTTAACGCTATCGGGCAAGAGCAATTTCCCGCCGAAACATCCAAGAGTCGGATGATCACGAATGATATCGAAGCCATTTGAGACATAATCTGGACTTAACTCGTTATCATCATCGACAAAAAGAATCCATTCCGCGCAAGTCGCATTCGCAGCTGCAGCCCGCGCCCGCGCAATTCCCTGGGATGGTTCCTTAATCAATTTAGTTCTTGTCTTTATCTTTAAGCTTCTTGTTTCGCTAAAAATTGACTCCGAAAGTGGTGGATCAGACAAATTATCCACAACCAGAACGGAAAAAGAATCCCCACCAGTCACCCGTTGATTAAAGATGCTCTTCATAACTCGTTCAAAAACATCTCCTCGTGGATTGTGGGTGCAAACACAGATATCAACGTGCATATTATTAAAACGTCTTCCTTAGTTTCAGGTAAAGAGAATTAATCCAACTGAATCGTTTAGCAAAAGCCCTCAACGGTATGATTTCATTTTCGAGTAACGTCAGATGATCGCGCTCCTGTGCGAGAAACTGTTCTGTCCGCTCAGCCCAGTCGCGCAACTGGCTGCTAGTCTGTCGCTCTTGTGCGAGAAACTGTTCTGTCCGTTCCGCCCAGTCGTGCAGATGTTGAGCATTTTCTTTATGCTCTTTAATAATATTCTTAATATGACTATTATCGAATTTATAATAATGTGAAAATCTACTGCTGAAAAAGATAATATTTTCTGATTCCTCTGCGTCTTTTTTGTGCGTGAAATAAATTGATTCACCCTTGATATTTTCAATCGCATTTAATTCGGTGGGAATCAATTGCAATCCGAAACTGAGAACATGATTATTACAATTACGCGTGGTTAGTAAATATTCCTGTGGTTGCGTAAGCAGAGGCTTCACGCCATATAGATCAATAAAGTAATCATAATCATGAAACTTGTCGGTTAGTTTATTAAGGCACTCAGGTAGAATTTCACAAAATGAATCATATTTTAATACAGAATTTGAAAATTCTTTAAATTTACTTTCTCCGCCAATATACTTTAAGGGAACTTGAAATCTACTCGTACCATTATGATGGGTGCCCTGATCTCCAAAATTAGTTGTATAAGAAATTTGCGGGTATACAAAAAAAAGGTTTTTTTCAACCATGTATTTTATGAAATATTTTTTCCATGACGTTTCAGGCCAGTTTAAAACATCATTTGGCAATATCGTTTTTTGACTAATTAAAAGGGATTCAGGCCTTTCATACCACTTTCTGAAATTCATCCATTGCTTTCTTGTCCAAGCCTGTCCCCAAGACGATGCGATCTGCATAAAGAAAACATCTGAATCGTCTGAAAGCGCCGTGAATGGCAATTGAGCGGTTTCATTAAATCTATGAGAATAAAGAGAGATACCGGCAATATTTTCATCGGAGCTATAAAAATTCATGGCTTGTATTGCATACACATAAAAATAAGGAGAAACGAATAAATCGTCTTCTAACAGAATAATTCCATCATGTTCTTGCGTTAAATTGCCGCAGGAAATAATATGATTACGCAAACCAATATTATTTTTGTGATGAATGACCTGTTTTTCACCATAGATCCATTTAAAATTTCTTGCAATGGACATAACATCGGAATCACCCCCACCATCAATACTGATTATTAATTTAACCTTATCCGGATATACACCTTTTTTTACTGAATTCAGTAATCGCCTTAAAGTCTCGGATCTGTCGTATGCAGCTATTACTACCGGTACATTTATCATAATTAAATCTTTTCCAGTACTGTAATATATTATTCTATGAGTAACCTTTATATTGACGCAATAAACACGAGTTTTTCACAAAAAAGAAATCGCCACCTGTCAGGGCATCATCATAGGGGCGATAAATAAGATCAACAACATCATACAGGCAGTAGTCATTGTCGAACATAACATCCAGAAGACGGCGTGGCGTGGAACGATTGATGTATGCGTCAAGTACGCCGAATTCTATAATAAACATTTCCGTTTTTTTTAGTATCTGCTCAGCACCCATAAGGGCTTCAATCTCGCCGCCCTGGAGGTCAAGCTTTATCAACTCCGGTTTTATTTTTAACTCTTGAGCAATACCATCCAAAGTATATACTACTATTTCCATTTTCTGCTTCGGCTCACCTTGTACGTGTTCTTTTAAAGAGGACCCGGACATTTTTGTTTCATCATTATCCCAGATATTCAGACATCCTTTCCCCGGTTTTTCACCAACGGCACCGTTAATAATTATCGGTTTGGGAGTGATCCATGAGGTATTTTCCTTAAGTTGATTAATAATTATCTTATTTGGCTCTACGGAAACCAGTTGAGAACCCGGAAACATTTTAGATACTTCGCTGGTCCACGCTCCAATAGATGCGCCACAATCAAAAATTATTTTAGGTGAAAAACCTATTTTTTTTACATTCTCAAGTCGGGAAAAACAGGTCGGATTTCTTCCGACTTTTTGCACGGCAACATCTTTTTTTGTAAATAATTTCATTAAATTATCCTCACATTTATTCAGAATTTATTTTATAGGTAAAAAAAGCATCAATTTTTTTTAGCAGTGGGTAGCGACTCAAACTGTTTTTATATAAAAACCCGATAAGCTTATTCTTAAAAACGGTTGTAATGCCGAATCTCCTTCTGACAACATTAATCCATTCTATTCTATTTCTTAAGAAATATTTATAACCAAATCCCCCTAGATAATAAACGATAATTGGTTTATTAATATAGATTGTTTCAATATCCTTTTTTTCTATGATGTCAAAATACCAATTAAGCTCGCCTTTAAATTTATAGCGGGTAGAATATTGGGGACATACTTCT
>JAAZCB010000762.1 GCA_012513545.1 Clostridiaceae bacterium | reverse complement strand
CTTCTTTAAAATGATTAACGGAACTCACAACCACGGCTATTACAGTAACCATGACTGATACCTCGTTTATTAAAACAAAAAGAATATCCATGATTTCTTCAGGGTTCACAGTGATAAAAACAAAAGCCAATTTAAAAAACTTATTGTAATTTTTGCAAGTTTCGTAATCTCGGCCCTAAAAATAGTAATAAATAATGGATATCAATATATTAAATATTATATGGCAATAACTTAAAATTTTGTATTAAGTAATGCAATCTTTTCAAATATCTTTTTTTCAGTTTCTATTCTATTGTTGATATCTTTTATTTCAAAATACTCTATTATGAAATCTTTATCATATTTACCAGGGGATGTCGGCTGACCTAAAATCTGGATAATCTTCTCTTTTTTTTCTTCATTTACTATAATTCCTATCCTGTTAAATCCGTTTTTTATGCCAAACATTAAAGCTTTAGAAATTTGTTTTTCTCCAGATAATCTGATCAAATACTCAAGTGAAAAGTCATCAGCAAAGTTTGATTTATTTTTGAATGCTTGAGTAGTTTGATACAATGCCATAGATATGTGATTACTTCCATATGCTTTACTTTCGTCAAAAATAGCATCTGCTCCATTTTTCTTTAATAATTCAATTAGTTTTTGTGCATTTTGAATTTGGGATTCAAATACCAGTAACATGATTATACTATATTACCTTTTCTTAAAAAATTATCGTTGTGCATTGTTAATAAAGTTTATAATTGGTAATACTTTATGGAAATCTAAAAGAAGTATTGTTTATCATTATTAACCGAAAACTATATATAGTAGTTAACAAAATTAGTATTTACTGGATAACCCACATGAAAGACAATGATTATCCATAATGATAATCCGTGAGCGATATTACAATACCACTATTGAAGTATCCAGACAATAGATATGAAGTGTCCATATAATATCTGAATAATATTATGGGGGTATAAGGATAATACAAGAAACACATCAGGAAAATACTCAGATAGGTTATAAGAGATATTTGGATAACCGAAACTCTTATATATATATATCTCCTAAGTATTATACAGATGCTAGAGGGACACTAATGAAACTCATATCAGTACAAATACCAGAAGCATATATGAACGGGTTGGACGAGTTGGTAAATTATGGATACTTCCCTAATAAGAGTGAAGCCATAAGATCAGCGATCAGAGACATGCTAAAGAACGAACTTGGTGGGTTTAGATCACTTAGAAATGAAGGCATATCTGGAAAAATAAAGTAAATAATAAAAAATAATTTATATAATTGGGGGTTTTATATGAAAGGCATCTTGGAAAATGCTTCAAGATATACTCAAACTAATAACTTTGAAGAAACTGCAGCGGAATTAGAAGGCATTGGGCACGCTAGGATAATATGTGCAGGATGTGGCGGTGCAGGCAATAATACAATAAATAGACTTTCAATGCTCGGAGGAGTAATGGGCGCCGAAACAATTGCCTTGAATACCGATAGGCAGCACTTAGAAAATATTCAAGCTGACAAAAAGTTTGTTATAGGAAAAGATCTTACAAAAGGTCTTGGAGCAGGAGGGGACCCTAGCGTTGGCTGGGAAGCCGCTCAAGAGGATAGACATAAATTAAAAGATCTATTTAAAGACGCAAATTTAGTTTTCGTCGCCGCAGGTATGGGGGGCGGAACAGGAACGGGAAGCGCTCCAGTAGTTGCTGAAGTTGCTAAAGAATGTGGCGCATTAGTTGTGGGAGTAGTAACCTTACCTTTTAGAATGGAAGGATCTCACAGATTTGAAAAGGCAATTCAAGGACTTGAAGCCTTTAGGCGATATGCAGATACAGTTATCACACTAGATAACAATAAGCTACTTCAACTTGTTCCGAACATGCCAATTGACTATGCATTTAGCGTATCTGACGAAGTTCTTGCCGAGATGGTTAAAGGAATCACAGAGACTATTACACAACCAAGTCTTGTTAACTTAGATTATGCTGATGTAAGAACAATCATGCAAGATGGTGGAGTTGCTGTAATCGGAGTCGGTGAATCTAATACGAAGAATAGAGTTGAGGAAGCAGTCCACGAAGCAATGACCTGCAAACTATTGGATGTTGACTATAAGAATGCAAAAGGTGCACTTGTTCACGTTTCAGGCGGTAGCAATATGACCTTAAACGAGGCCAACAGAGTCGGAGAAATTGTTAACTCAATTATGGATCCTGAAGCAAAGATTATTTGGGGTGCAAGAGTTGACGAAGGTCTAAAAGATTCGATGAGAGTAATGCTCATCATGACTGGAGTAAAATCACCGTTCATATCTGGAAGAGCTGCAGATGGAGACATAGAACTACAACCGTTTGAGAGAGACGCAAGAAGGAAAAGAGTGGGCGGCGGAGAAAGCTTTGGGCGAAGCATCGACTGGGCTAAATATGGAATAGATGATCTATTTAGCTAAAATAGTT
>JAAZCB010000761.1 GCA_012513545.1 Clostridiaceae bacterium | reverse complement strand
CAGGTATTGCTAAAAAGAATGTAAATTCAGTAGCTATAGTTCTCGACACACCTATCATTATCGCTCCAAGAATGGTAGCACCCGAGCGCGATGTCCCCGGAAAAACAGCTGCGATCAGTTGAAACAGGCCTATAATAACGGCAGCCTTGTAAGTGAGCCCTGACATTTCGGTTATATTGGGCTTTTTGTTCTTATTATTGTTTTCTACAAAAATAAATAAAACACCAAAAATAATTAGTGCAAGCGCTACCGTCAGATAGTTGTAGAACATGGCATCTATCTGGTCATCCAATAAGACGCCCACAACTGCAGCCGGTAAACATGCTGCTATAATTTTAAACCACATAATTAAGGTATCTTTTTTGATAAAGTTTTTTTCACCGAAAGAAAAGGGAAAGATTTTACTCCAATACAGAGTAACTACTGCCATAATAGCGCCTAGCTGAATCACAACCAGGAACATTTCCTTAAATTCCTCTGAAGAATTAAGCTTTATGAATTCATCCAGTAAAATCATATGCCCCGTACTGCTGATAGGAAGCCATTCTGTAATTCCTTCTACCAAGCCGAACAAAACAGCCTTTAATATTTCTATAAATTCCATAATACCCCTCACTTATACAGTTATATAATAATAAAAATAATTTCGTTCCTATCTATATTAATATTTATTTATCAATCTGTAAATCCTTACATACATGAGTTCATAAATTTTCCCGTACTTAATTATATATAAATACAGTAAAAATATTCCTCCTGACATCATTGCTGTTGTTTACCCCGGTTATGCTTCGCTGCCTGGAGTTTGGTTATGCCCCTGAAGCACTTAGTATGTTGACTGCGTTTTGCTGGATTGTAATTTTTTCGTTTTCCTCTTTTCCTTCTTTAAATACAATATTAATTATCTCGAAAATATCCTCAACAGGAACTACTTTTATATCCATATTCCCGAATATCTCCTGCCAGTTCTCCTTTGCAATAATTACCTTTTTAATACCTGCGTTACGAGCAGCTTCAACTTTTGCAACAACGCCTCCGACAGGTTTTACCTTGCCTCTTATTGATATTTCACCCGTCATGGCAATTTCGCTGCTTATTGGAATATTCTTAATTGCTGAATATATTGCAGTTGCTATTGCTATTCCTGCCGAGGGACCATCAATAGGCACTCCTCCTGGAAAATTCAAATGAATGTCGTAATCCTTAAGCTCAATATCAAGTATCTTTTTTAATACAGTCAGAACATTCTCCACCGAAGACTTCGCAGAGCTTGTTCTTCTCAGCTTCTGGCCCCTACCGTCCATCTCTTCCTCTTCAATTATTCCTGTAATCTTAACTGTACCCTTATCCTTGACCGCTTTCATCACAGATACCTCTATGTCAATAACCATTCCGGTACAATTTCCATACACCGCAAGCCCATTAATGCATCCTACCTGCTCCTCCTTGCTGATTTTCTTGTCAATACGGGGACTGTAATGTCCAAATTCTATAACCCACTCAATATCCTCTCTCATAATCACGCTTCTGCCTTCAACAAGAGAAACTCCACCGGCTATCTGGACGATATTAACAGCATCTCTGCCATTCTGTGCATACTTGGATATTATTTTGTCACAACCTTCCTCCATTACAAATCCGCCTTTGTCGGCTGCATTACTGGCAATTTCCATTATCTCTGAGGGCAGTAACGGTCTGAAATATATTTCAACACACCTTGACCTTATTGCAGGAGGTATCTCATCTGCAGTTCTGGTCGTAGCACCAACCAATCTGAAATCAGCCGGTAATCCTTTCTGGAACACATCATGTATATGGGACGGAATATTTCTATCCTCCGAACTGTAATAAGCACTCTCTAAAAAAACTCTTCTGTCCTCAAGCACTTTGAGAAGTTTATTCATCTGAATGGAGTGAAGTTCCCCGATTTCATCAATAAATAGTATCCCTCCGTGAGCTTTTGTAACTGCACCCGGTTTTGGCTGAGGTACTCCTGCTACTCCATATGCTCCTGCTCCCTGATAAATGGGGTCATGTACCGAGCCTATAAGCGGATCAGCTATCCCTCTTTCATCAAATCTTAAAGTAGTAGCATCAATTTCAATAAATTTTGATTCCCTTTTAAAAGGAGATATGTCGCTTTTTTTAGCCTCTTCTAGTATTACTCTTGCAGCCGCAGTTTTTCCTATTCCCGGAGGTCCATATATTAATACATGTTGGGGGTTGGGTCCGCACAAAGCTGCCCGGAGCGCTTTTAATCCCTGCTCCTGTCCAACAATATCCTTAAGTGAGGAAGGTCTTGTCTTTTCTGCTAAAGGCTCAGTAAGTTTGATCTCTCTCAACCTCCTGAGCTTCTCAAGCTCCTTTTTAGACTCTTTCTCAATTGCATTTTTGTTCCCCTGCTGTGATTTTAAGAGGTTCATAAAATATAAACCAATTATAATTGAAAAGAAAAATTGTATTATGAAAAGAGTGCTTGTCAGCATTAAAAATCCTCCCTGAAACAACAGATAAATATTATTGTGTATATATATTTTTAAGCTTTAAATATTTCACAATATATATATTATTTACGGTGTTAGATATTTTATCCTGACATTTTAAAAAGGAATGTTTTGCCTGATAAAATCCAAATAGTATAGTACTCAAAAACAATACGTTAAGGATAATCCTGATCTGGAATCCATATCATTTATGATAAAAATGGTACTATAGTTTCCAATTCAGATCCGTCTCTTATCGGTAAGAACTTCACTGACAGGGACTACTCAGTAAAAACGCTATCAAAAAGTTTCGGGGACTTTCAATAATGAAAGTCCCCTTTTATGATTTAATACAAATTACCACTCTAAGTCATGCTCACCTTTTCCAGTTCTTCGTTTATAATTCCGATTACTCTTTCTTTATACTCATTAATGAAAAAATGACCCCCGTAAAATTCGTAGAAGGAGCAGTTTTTGTTTGTACATTCCCTCCATCTTAACACTTCATTTTCAATTATCAAATCATCATATTTGCCATTCAATATGGTTAGGTCGCAGTTAAACCTGAAACCATCATCAACATGTCTGTATAATTCTACTATTCTGTAATCAGCCCTTATAATAGGCAGAAAAAATGACATAAGCTCCCGGTTATTGAGAATTTCCCGGTTCATTCCGCCAAAAGCTGCTATATCCTTAATAAATTCACTATCAGTCAGTAAATATTTTTTTGTTTTACTTTCGATAAATGGCGGGAATCTCCCCGATAAGAATGCATGTAAAGGTTCTTTCATCCCGCAAGCCCTTATTTTCCTGGCAAATTCATATGCTAAAAGGCAGCCCATGCTGTGACCATAAAGAGCATAAGAGGAATTGGCAATAATATTCTCAAACTTTGGGAAAATATCATTAATGACATCTTCAACGCATTCGTACAAAGGGTCGTTTATGCGCTTCCCCCTCCCTGACAGTTCAACAGGACACAGCTCAATGTTGCTGTCCAAGTACTTCTTCCAGCTCAGGTACGCTGCAGAAGATCCCCCTGCATAGGGAAAACACAAAAGTATTATCTTATTCAACTTACTCCCCTCCAAGTAGTGCTTGAAATATATCTTGACCCATAAAATAATAACATACCATAAAACTCACTTCAAGCCTAATTACCTGCAACCTTGGAAATAAAAATATAAGGGAATTTTTTATTATAGTTTAGCTTCTGGGCCAACGAAAACAATTCCTTACTGTGGTCAGGTTTTAGTTTACCAAATGCCGCCATTGCAATACACTTTGTTTCAGGAGGAATTACTATTGATTTCACCTCATCAACTGCAAAATTTTTGTCTCCTGAAAGATAATCCGCCAGCACCCGTTCAGTTTTGTCACCGCTTCTGAAACTCTCAATTGCGTTTGCAAGATACCTGGAAGCATCCTCGGGATTATCCTGTGCCAGATAAAGCATAAGTTGATTATACCCGTCCAAGCCATTATCTTTCGCAATGGCAGATGCCTTATCATATTCACCTTTAATGAAAGCATTTTGAAATTCAAACTCGGGCACTTTTATTTTTCCTATTTTTTCTGCATAGGTTGTTTCATCATTTGAACAATATGCAAATACTCCCTCAAGATAATCTCTTGATATTTGAGCATTCTCTTTATGAACCTCACCAATGATGGCAACATATTCTGAAATAACTTTCTGCGCACTTTCAGAATCTCCTTTACACATATGCAGTCGTACTTCTTCTGCTGCCAATTCAATATTGAATGGATTATTGTCCTGTTCAGCCTTGTATTCTAACAATAATGAATCAAATTCGCCTTTTGCCAGTAAGGTGCTGTAAAGGACGCTTCTAAATGAGATTTGCTCTGGAAGAGCTTCTACAGCTTTTTGTAAAAAAGTCAATGCATCATCAAACTGAGCTTCCGCCAATCGTTTATATCCCAATCCATAGTATCCAAACGCACATGGATTGCTGCCCTCAACAGACTTTATTAATAAATCTTCAGCTTTTGCGGAATCATCCAGAATTCTTGATAACAGATAGTATAAATCCTTATTGTTTTTCTCCTTTTCAAGATATTGGGAATACTCTCCCTCCAGATCATATGAAGGATTATACATTTCCATATGCTGTTGGTAAGCCCTGTGCAAATTAATTCTTACAGGCCTTTCAGCCAAAAGCGGCTTCAGAAAATCAAGGTTGCTATCATCATGAAAAGCTGCCATCAATGTATAAATAGTTACTTCCTCGTCAGTTCCCTGCATAATACTTGCCTTTGCATAAGCTTTAGCCTCATTCGGTTCAAGATTCTGAAATATGTATGAGTAATTTGATGCTATTGCTTCTTTATTTAATTGTATTAACTGCGTTTTCTTTATTTTTCTACCCTCAGAAGTGGTAATTGTCTTAGGAAAATCTTCAAATAGATAATCAACACTGTCAAATTTGTAAAAGAATTCACCGGCATAGTATTGATAAGGTGGTTCATAGTCTAAATTAGCTTCGGGATATTTTTCATACTGTGTTTCCTGCCAAAGTAATACCGCTGCTTTATCCGGATTCATAATAAATATTGACTTATTAAAAGGCCTAGTCCAAAATGGAGTTTTAATTTCAGACGACAGGTTCTTATCTTCAGTATTCAAATCCTTAATACTTACCTTTATCGTACCTTCCTGCAATCTTATAACCTGTTTGCTCATCGGCTGAAGAGTCTTACTGTCTCCATTCAAATCAATTGTATACGGAATATCCAATCCATTTACCAGATAAACCTCTCTTGTTAAACCAATTACAAAAGCACTTATTGTATATATTACAAATGCAAGAGTAAGCAGCACCGGAAAAATTAGCTTCGGAGCAATAAAGGACAAATCCGAAGTCTCTTTTTTACCCTGATTGTTACTTAATAGAAACCCTTTAATCTTATTAGGCTTATCATAGTTACGCTCTGAGATCTTACGGTATTTGAGCAGTGCTTTTTCATTTTTCATTTGTGTAAAAGAGTTTTCGAATTCTTCAATAACTTCTATTGCAGACCTGTGGTCGCCTATCCTTTGATATGATTCAATAAGTAAATACATAAGAAATATCTTTTCTGAATTCTTTTCTTTCAGTATATGAAAGACCAATGGCCTGGCTTTATCAGGTTTAAGTCCTCTCATATAAGCCTCTGCAAGATTTTCAGAAACTTGTATGTCCTGCTTAACACTAAGAGAAGATGTAAAATCAGCTTCAGCTTCTTCATACTGATTGAAAATAGTATGAGCCAAACCTAACTGGTTCATTATATCTGCATTGTGAGCGCAATGATTACGTATATCCCTGCTTACAGAATTCAGCCTGTCAGTGTCTCTGAAGTAAACGATTGCTTGCAAGAGTTCAATTGTTTTTTCAAGGTTATTCGGCTCCTGAATCCACTTGGAATAAAGCTCGTCAGCAGATTGCTTCTTGTAGTTTTCCCAATCCTTAAGCTGCATTACACGATGTTTTCTGCATCTTGGACAATGGTCCATAACCCTTTTCTCTCCTAATGGAAAAATCGGAACAAATAAAAGTACAAAAAACTCAGTTGTGTCATAGGAGTTCAACTGGGTAACGGCACCACAATTCTCACATGTACCCGTATATCTGTATTCGTTTTTTTTGCCGTAATACCAGCTTCCTATACCATTAAATGTGTAAGGCAAGTTTAACACCTCCAAAATATTGTGTTGTTTTGTAGTCAATGATTAGCTTTGCTGAAATTACTACTATGACTAAACAAAGAAGTTTAAAGAATTATTACCCATGAAATAAGATATGTTTTGTTTATTCCCACTAAACTTTTATATTTCTAGTATTTTATACTAACATGCAAAACAAAAAATGTAAATACAAAAATAATTTTCTCACAAGGCAAAACCGCGGAGTTCAATCTTAATCAAAAAAAATATTTTTTTTAAAAAACACACCCTTTTCTATAACTCATATGAACCTGTGTCTAATCAATTCCTTGAATAGAACTCACCTCCATTTGAATCATTAAGAAACATTTATACCTTCGCAAACACTTTAATAGGCTTGATTTTTATATTAATTTGGAGCATAGCAAAAAGCTGCTGCCAAACCACTTAATGGGCTCAGCAACAGCTCTCTTCCAGCAAAATATTCCAATTATTCTACAATAATTGATTTTACTACTGTTCTCTCGTACTCAGTGCCATCCTCAAGAGTTCCTTTTATATCGGTGGATATGCTATAAACACCTTCTTCAGAAGGAACATCAATATACTCTGAAGATTTATCCTTGTTGTTTTCCGAAATTATTTCCTTTACTTTCTTATTTTTTCCGTCTGGCATTGATTTGGTTATAACTGTTTTAATCTTCTGATCTTTCTTTAAAGGCTCCGAAGTTAATCCATTGTTTTTTACATCAATCCCCAAATTAATCTTTGAGCCTTTCTTCAGCTTATTGTCTTTAATAGCTATTTCTGCTTTAACTGCTGAATCAAATTTCACATTCATAAGATATGCTGTTTTATCTTCTGATTTAACCTGCACTGTCCATTTTCCTGCTTTCGGACTCTTCAAAGTTTTTGTAAAGTGATATGCTCCCTCAAATATTGCTGTATCTTTTGAAGAACTCTTTAATTTATAGGTTTTCTTGTCAGGTGATATTATATTGAGTTCAACCTCGGAATTTGAAGCCATAAAATCTAAATCAATTGATTTTACCGATTTTTCTACAGGAAATTCGACTACGCCTGAGCCATCAATCTCTCCTCCTCTTAATAGAATATTATTCTGTTCTTTATTAATCGGAGCAGCGTCAAAATCAATCGCTGTATTCACAGGCTTATTCTCTTCCCCTGAAAATGAACTGTTCGAAGGCGCAAGCTTCAGGTTATTCCTTAAAACCTGTCCAAGGTCAAATCCGTCGTTTGCAGCTAATAGGACATTTTCAAAAGCATTAACACGTGAAAATGAGCTTGACACTAACGTTGAAGACTTAGTGTACGATCTCATATAGGGCTCAATCAATTTCCATGTATTTTTCGCATAACGTATACTGAAGTGGTCATATTTAGCCGTAAAAGCATGTGTTCCAAAGGGCAGTTTCGAACTTTCGACCAGTACTACCCCATCATTTGCCCCATAAGACGACAAATACAGATTCCCGAACCATGTTGACGAAAACAAATCACCGTCATCTGTTCCGGCGCTGGTATAATACTTGACTTCTTTTATTTCAGACTTTGAATCGGTCTTTTTTCTATAGTCCTTCATATATGAAGTCTGCAGAACATATGTAGCATCATTCTTGTGACCCATAAGTTCAGCAAGCCACGACGCCTGCCAGGTGTAACAAAGGTCTGCAAGCGGAGAACCCCAGTGAGGTGAACTGATTGTAAACACCTTATCCACATATTTATTAGCACCATAGTGTGCTATCGCGCTGGTTGAATCCACGCCTCCCTTGCTGTGGCATATAAGATTAACCTTACTCACTTTGTAATAATTACAAATCTGTTGTAACTGCTGCGAAAGAACACTTCCATTACGCCACATGTCTCCGGGATTGCCATCAGCATCGCGGAAATTGACAAAAGCTGTCCTATAGCCTGAGTTGTAAGCATAATTATATGAATCGCATTTTTTGTCCCACCAACTCTTGGCATTTCCTCCCATACCGTGAACGAATACAATTACTGGCTTTGACGGATCATAGCCTGCCGGGACAGATCCAACATAATAATCCCCTTCAGCACCGTCTGCATTAACATTAATCAGCTTTGGCTCAGGTGCAGCCATAGCACTTACAGAACTTAGCAACATTACAATTACAACTACTGATACAACTATACTTCTTTTTAACCTCATAAAATCCCTCCTAAATAAAAATAAATGCATAGTGCATAATTGATTTTACTATAATTTAACTCCTTTGTTAATAGCTTCTGATAACTTTATTATTTTTTATTTACTTTTTCAGGTTTCAAAGGATAACCGCATAAAATTACAGGCAGACCGCATAGGGGAAACTATGCAATCTGCCTGTTATAAAGGATTTGTTTAATCAATACTATGTTTATTATTTCGGGTTCTATTTTTGCATTCCTGTATAGACAAGCACTGCATCCCTTAAAAATGCGGCTAATCCAGGCTGCTCCCTATCATAAAATGCTGTGAACCTTTCATCATCAACATACATCTGAACAACACCTGCGTGGGCTTCCTTGCTGTAGCTGTCCCAATAGAAACTCAGCCATTGCCTGTGCAGATCTGCTGCTTTTTGGGCAAGTTCTCCTTTTGGGTCTCCCGTCTTAAAAGCCTCATGAAGTGTTTCCAAAACCTTGTTACCAAGGTCGGTAACCCTGTCATATTCTTCTTTGGTCATGTTCTTCAGCTTGCTGTTTGATTTGTTAACCACATCATCGCCATACTTATCACGGATTTCCCTTCCATACCTGGCTTCATTGTCATCTATCAATTTCTTTTTGAACCCTTCAAATTTCGCTTTATCGCTCATTGTAACACTCCTTTCCCTTGCCTCAATCGTTCTCTCAACATTGGCAATCAGCATATCCATCTGTGCCCTTTTTTCAAGAAGCTTTACACGGTGTTCCTTCAGTGCTTCCATAATATCAAAATCAACCGAGGTTATAATTTCCTTTATGTTTTCGAGGTTCACACCAAGCTCCCTGTAAAACAGTATCTGCTGCAGCATGTCAACCTCTGCCTGACCGTATATACGATACCCTGAAGAATTATTTCTCGCCGGCTTGAGAATTCCAATTTCGTCATAGTACCTTAACGTTCTGGCACTGATACCTGCTATTCTACTTAATTTCTGCACTGTGTATTCCATGTTCATACCTCCTGTTAAGTTTACTATACACCCTAACGCAACGTTAATGTCAACAGTCCAGTATAATTTTTTTACTTTTTTTGATCGGCACATTTTTCTATAACAGCAAGCAGATCAGGTGTTATAACAACCAGTAAAACGAAAATTTCCTTTTATGGATACAGTACACAAAAATGCCGGCATACAAATAATGAATAATTGTATTTATATTATTATTCATTGATGCTATAATTTCTTATGACAGGAGGGATATAAAATGCCGTTTTATGATATGAAATGCAAATGTGGAAACGAATTTAACATTATGGCAAAAATGAGCGAAATGGAGCAAAAGCTGATCAAGTGCACAAAGTGTGGCAGCAATGACTTAAGTGTGGTTTTCAAAAATATCAACATAGTACAGTCAAGAAAGTCAGGCGATTCCCAGTGTCCCAACATGCACAGATGCGGAAGCGGATGCTGCGGCCATTGATTAAATCCATCTTTATTGCACTGTTATATGTATATGAAAATCATATCTCCCCTTATTAAAGGGGGGATATGATTATAGAACTTTTATGATTATAGAACTTTTATGTTTTCAGAAATTATTCGTGTTCTTCGTAATAGCATAATTTATTACAATAAGTGCTATAGAACCTACAAATATCAATAATCCGACCGCACCCAATATTATTCCTGCAAGTGCCATTCCATCACCTTTTTGCTGTCCTGCAGAATTTCTTATCTGACGTTTGGCAATTATGCCAAAAATTAATGCAAAGGGACTTAAAATACCACAGCATAAAATCGTTGCTATTCCCATTACCAGTGAAGTTATTGCAAGCGCATTTGTTGTCGCAATAACAGGAGGGTTTGGATTACCAATATAGTTAAGCTCTGTATCAACAACTTCATCAAGGGCTGAACCGCAGCCAACACATACAATATTAAAATCATCATTAGAATAGTTACACCTGGGGCAATTTTTCATTTTATTTTCTCCTCTTACTAATATATTTTATGCTTACTCAGATCTTATAGCCTCAAGAGCGCTAAGCCTCATAGCCCTTCTTGATGGCAGGTATCCTGCAACAAGACCCACAAGCACCGCAAACAGGACGGCAAACAGCGCAAGCCACACCGGTATTATTGATAATCCCGGTACTTTTGTATCCTG
>JAAZCB010000760.1 GCA_012513545.1 Clostridiaceae bacterium | reverse complement strand
TTTACCCAAATTCCGCACCTCGCTTTATCACTTTATCGCGCTAAATCGATAAATCGTTGAATTGAATTAATTATAATATTAGTTACATGATATTGTCAAGAGTAAAGTAACAAACATATGAAATAAGCAAGTAAAACCAATGGAATAACAGGATGAAGATAATTGCCAGCTTTTACTTGACACAAACCTCGCTTATGGTATGTTTGACTGCATCTTAAAGAATTGATATAATTAAATTTGGCGCATTTAGGATTATTATTGGAATGGAAGAGATTTATTATTTTGTGTCAAGGGGTGCTTAATTTGAAAAAGGTAAAATTAGTTGCTTTATTTCTTGTATTTCTACTGAGCATAAGCAGTCTTTATGCATATTCGTTTTCAATTGATGACAACAAAGTACTTCCTATTGCTCATACCTTCGAAACAAAACTTGCCAATGTCATATGGGATGGGAAACAGTATGTCGGTGTAGGAGGTTCCTTCGCTTTTACTTCTCCAGATGGTATCAATTGGACTAAACATGAACTGGATTCACTTACACCTGGCCAGATTGCAAGCAACGGAAGCATCATTGCGGTATCCGGAGGTTTTGCCAGCGGAAAGCTGACTTATGGCATGTCAAAAAACGGTTCAGACTGGACTACAGTATCGGGTGGCGAGCAAAACTGGGTACCACCCACAAAAATGATATATTTTAAAAATCAGTTTTTTGTATACCTCAGCCCTGATATATATATTTCTTCAGATGGTGTCAACTATACTAAGAAAAAAGTCAGTGTATTTGATCCAAATAAGCTTACGCCGAAGGATTACATATATCTTGAAGAAAAAAACGGACATAGCGGTCTTATGCCATCCACAGTAGTTTCTGACGGCACATATCTATATGCGGCACAAACCGACTATTATGGTTTATCCATATTGAGATCGTCTGACGGCATTAAGTGGGATATTGTATGCTTTAATAAAGACAAAAACCTGTACAGCAGCAGTATGAAGTTTGTTATTGGAAACGGTAAATATCTTATAACGTTAAACAAGAACAAGGTATTTGTTTCAAGCAACGGCAAGGATTGGGCCATGCAGGATTTTACACGGCCAGATATGTCCAGAGTATTAAAGAATCAGAGTTCAGGTGAATTGGATTACCATCCTCCCTACGTTTACAATTACAACGGAATTTATTTCACCCAGTGCAATTCAACAAAAAATAAGGTTGACATATCAACTGACTATAAAAATTTCTATGAATATACTGTTGACAGAGAGATATCCGACATTTTACTGATTGATGAGAAATACATAATAACCGAGGACGCTGTAATTGACTATTCAGCCGCAAAGCAAGATATTTCTAATGGGTTTAAAAACGCTGTAATAAGTCCCGAAAAAAAATTGGAAACCCCTGTAGCAAGTATCCCTCCATCAACTGTAAAAACAAATATCACCCTCAAGAATATTAAAGAGTTTGAATATCCCGACCATATAGGTGATGCGATTTGGGATGGCAGCAAATATGTTGCAACAGGCGGAGGTTACGGAGGTTATGCGTATTCATCAAAGGACGGCAAAACCTGGAACACCGTAAGACTGGGGATTCACAATCCCGCTGATATTGCTTTCAACGGCGGTGTATATACCATTACAGGAGGATCCTACATCGGTGACCTGGGCATAGCTTCTTCAATAGATGGAATCAAATGGACCGCCCTGTCCGGAAAAGTAGCAACCGATGATGTTACGGGAGCCACAATACCAAATGCAACACTGTTATGGTTCAAAGGCAAGTTGTTCCGTTATGTATCCACAGAAAAGGAGATATTGGTTTCTAAAGACGGCAGTAGTTTTGTAAAGGAAACCGTTTTCGTTACCGACCCTTACAAGCATATTCCTTTCGGAATTCGTGAACTTTATTTCAACATGAGATCGGTTGTATCCGACGGCTCTTATCTCTATGCAACGTACAGATATTACATGAAGGACTCCTTAATACGTTCGAGTGACGGAGTCAACTGGGAGGTTGTCTACTATTCCGATAGTGATAACATTGGATATATAGATTTCATACGCATCTTCAACGGTCAGTATATGGCTTTTGGCGATGATCAAATGATTATATCAAGTGATGGTGTAAATTGGAAAGCACAGCCATCCTATCTCAACGATTTAAGTGAAAAGGACGCAAACGGCAAATTATTGCCAGTATCCTTAGATTTTTACAATGACTACTGGATAATTCAGCCGCATACAGTAAAATATGAAGAAACTATAAAGTCGGGCAGAATATACCTTACAAAAGATTTAAAGAATTTCACCGAGTATCAAATAGAGGAAAATGCCGGATTGTTCATCTATGTAGACAATAAAGTTATAATAACAAACAAAAAAGTATATGACTCCAGTGTCATCAAGGAGTTTGCTTCAGGTACACCAGCCGGAGCTTGGATACAGGCAGTCCCAAACTCGTCAAGTGTATTGGTCAATGGTACACTGACTAAATTTGAAGCCTATAATATCAACGGAAACAACTATTTCAAGCTCCGCGATATTGCCAAAGTATTAAGTGGTACACAAAAGCAATTTGAAGTTGGCTGGAATGCGTCTGAGAATACAATAGAACTGACTTCTGGGAAAGCTTATACCTCTGACGGGGGAGAAATGAAGGTTTCAGAAAATCTCAAACCAGTAATCGCATCGGGTACTACTTCGAAAATTTTACTGGATGGAAAAGAAATACGATTAATGGCCTACAATATAAACGGCAATAATTTCTTCAAGCTGAGGGATCTTGGTGAAAAAATAAACTTTGCCGTTATCTGGGACGAAGCATCAAAAACCATTAGTATAGACACTTCAAAGGATTATACTGATTAGTGCCGTTAATACCTCAAAAATTGAATCTTCCAATTGCTTTATAGCAACATTAAAGCCGGAGACTTAATGTCCCCGGCTTTAATGTTTGACTCCCGCTTAACATCTGGTTACTTAATTTCTGTCACATATCCGTCATTATCTATGTCAACATCTTTCGATGATCCGGTAATAAATGCCTTCAGGTATTTCGCCTTGACAACAGTATCCCTGTAAGCTTCCATATCCAATTCTTCCTTAAACTCGATTGTTTCTCCCGGATTGACCACAGTATCACTAAGAGCCATCATAAAAAGCTTGTCGGCTGACCAGGTGTAAAGTATTTCCTTCTCCTCATCGAGTAGCTTGAAGTCGTATTTCTGGCTTGATGTATGGTTTATAGTGATTTTATCTTCTGATTTATTTGTAAGCTTGAGCTTCATCTCAAATACTTTGTCACCCTTTTTGAAGCCCGATTCCACAACAAGCTGTGTATCCTCTGTCTTAAGCTTGGTTTCATAGCCCTGTTCATCTATTTTAAAGCTTTCGGAAGTACCTGTAATAAAGCCCTTCAAGTAAGCAGCGTCAGTCAGACTTTCAAAGCTATCCGCTTCAAGCTTTTCTACAAACTCAACTGATTTTCCTGCTTCAACAACTGTTTCTGTCAGCATCATAGCGAACGTTTTATCCATTGACCATGTATATAGTATATCTTTCTTTGAGTCCAGAATTGAAAAATCGAATTTTTGTGTTGAACTATGGTTGATTGTAATGTCTTTATCAGAATTATTCTCTATCTTCAACCTCATTGTAATAATGTTTCCGTCCTTTTCAAAACCAGTCTCAATTTTGACCTTGGCTCCATCTTTAATGTCATCAATATCTTTTGCAAGTCTCTCGAGTTCTGTCAGAAGCCTTTCCAATACTGCCATTGCCTCTGCCCTTGTTGTATTACCCTTCGGTACAAACAGATTTGCACCTCTGCCTCTAATAAATCCAAGTTTAACTGCCCAATTAACATTCTTTAGAAATTTCGGGCCGATGCTTTTGCTGTCCTTAAAATTATTCTCACCTTCATCAGGCTCGCCAGCTTCATTTCCAAGCTTGTACCTATAACCGTTGATTAAATAATGTACCATCTCTTCGCGGGTTATAAGACTGTCAGGCCTGAACTCACCTCTGTCATCTATAATGTTTAATATAGCCAGGTCATATAAAGGCGAAGCGTACCAATCGTCATTATCTGCATCTGAAAAAAATTCTTTTATATCAGTTGCTTTTATATACGCCATTGTAATGTTCAAGGCTTTATGTAAGGCAACTGCAAACTCAGATCTCTTTATCTGATTATCCGGCATAAACTTTCCGTTCCCCATCCCTTTTATAAGGCCTTTATCAGCCATGCCGTTTATTATGTCTTTTGCCCAATGGGTTGATATGTCTGAAAAAACAGTATCTTTGTCCTGAATTTTTTCTATATCGCTTCTTTGTGCCATAACAGGCACTGTAGTTAATATCATGCAGACTGCAACTAAAATCAAAAATAACCTTCTCATATGAATTCCTCCTTAAGTGCTTTATCTCGTTTATATAATAATAGACGCTGCAAAATTTATTTTGGTTCCCGGAAAATAAAAAATCCCGGCAAATATTTTTGACCGGGATAAACAGTTTTATATGATGTTATTCCACTTTTACAAGATTGGCAAACGAGGCCATAAGCCTCTTCATTCCAGCGTTTGCAAAGTTAATTTCTATCTTGTAATCATCCTTTTCCTTTTCAATGGAACTAATGACTCCTATTCCGAATTTCTTATGCTCTACACGATCTCCAATATTTAAGGAGTTTGTAACAGGAGTTTTTTTCGCCTTCCCAACAGCACTTGCTGCAAAACTCGCGGAAGGATTGAATTTTTCCTTGCGGGTCTCACCGCTAACAACCTTTGCAGCAGGCTTGTCATCACCAGTATCCATGAGCTCCTGAGGAACTTCTCTTAAAAACCGGGATACTCTGTTATAACTAGTGTTTCCAAATAGTGTCCTGGAAAAAGTATGTGTCATGTACAGGCTTTCCTCAGCCCTTGTAATTCCTACATAACAAAGCCTTCGCTCTTCTTCAAGCTCACTCTCGTCTGACATCGACCTGTAACCCGGAAAAACACCTTCTTCCATACCCACCATAAATACAACAGGAAATTCAAGTCCTTTCGCACTGTGGAGGGTCATAAGAGCTACATAATCACTGTCTTCGTCCATGGTATCAATATCCGACACAAGAGATACATGTGCTAAAAACTCCTGGAGGCTCTTATCCTCATTTTTTGCTTCAAATTCCAGGGCAACCGATAAAAGCTCCTTTATATTCTCAATCCTTGCCTGTGCTTCAAGGCTATCCTCTTCCTCATAAGCTTTGACTATTCCCGATCTCTCGATGACTTCATTAATCATCTCAGAAGCTGTCATAAATTCCTTCTGGACACGGAAACTGTTCATCAATGAAACAAACTTTTCAAGCTTTAAAGCCGCCCTTGCAAGTTCCGGAACCTCCTGAGCCGAGGAGACTATAGTGAATATGCTTACCCCTTTTGAGTTTGCAATTCTCTCAGCTGTCTCAACAGTAGTATTTCCAATGCCCCTTTTGGGCTCGTTTATAATTCTCTTAAGACTTATATTATCGGCAGGATTCTGAATTAAACGAAGGTATGCAATAACATCCTTTATTTCTTTCCTGTCGTAGAACTTGAGTCCTCCAAATATTTTATAGCTTATACCATCCTTCATAAGCATGTCCTCAAGCACACGTGACATGGCATTTATCCTGTAAAGTATAGCAATATCCTTATACTGTTTACCGCCCACTGAAGCAAGCCTTTTGATTTCACTTGAAATATAGTATGCCTCTTCGTGCTCATTCTGACATTCGCGGCATATAATCCTTTCTCCTCCCTCTTTTTCAGTCCAGAGGCGCTTGTTCTTCCTTCCTGTGTTATGTTTAATTACGTTGTTTGCGGCATTCAATATGGTCCCGGTTGAACGGTAGTTCCTTTCAAGCTTTATAACCCTTGCTTCCTTAAATTCCTTTTCAAAATCAAGGATGTTTCTTATATTTGCGCCCCTCCAGCCGTAAATTGACTGGTCATCATCCCCTACAACGCAGAGGTTGTGATGTTCCTGTGCCAGAAGGCTTATAAGGGAATACTGGGCTGTGTTCGTATCCTGGTATTCATCCACCAGGATATACCTGAACTTTTTTTGATAGAACCTGAGTACCTCGGGGTTGTCCGCAAAAAGCCTGATTGTAAGCATTATAATGTCATCAAAATCCAGAGCGTTATTCTGTTTTAGCTTCCTTTGATACAGCTCATATATTTTTGCTATCTTGCTCATTCTGAAATCCGACGCGTACATTTTGGTATACATATCGGGTGTAACAAGTTCATCCTTGGCTTTACCTATCATTTCAAGCACAGATTTTGGCGGGAAATTCTTTTCATTCAGGTTCAGTTCCTTAAGGCAATCCTTCACAACAGTCTGCTGGTCAGAATAATCAAAAATAACAAAGCTTCTGTCATAGTCAATTCTATCAATTTCCCTCCTCAAAATCCTGACGCACATTGAGTGGAAAGTGCTTACCCATATGCTATCGCTCCCCGCGCCTACCAATTTGTCTATTCTCTCTCTCATTTCCCTTGCAGCCTTATTTGTAAACGTAATTGCCAGAATACTTCCAGGAAATACGTTTTTGTCAATAATCAAATGGGCAATCCTATGGGTCAACACCCTGGTTTTGCCGCTTCCTGCTCCCGCAAGAATGAGAAGAGGACCATCCACATGCAATACTGCTTCCTTTTGCTCTTTGTTCAAACCGTCTAACAAATCCATAAAACTACCTCTCAAAAAATGAACTTAAACCACTTAAAAACAAACTTAAATGCCGAGACTTAAGAGCCCCGGCATTTATATTATAGTAAAAAAAACTCCATATTACAAATAATATTTCCTGTGTAAAATGAAAAGGTTAATCTTCAGGCTCAATTAAGCCGTAATTCCCATCCTTCCTTCTATAAACAACATTAGATTCGAGAGTTTCTGCATTTGAAAACATAAAAAACTCGTGTCCTAAAAGATTCATCTGTAAAATTGCTTCTTCAACAGCCATTGGCTTAATGGCAAATTTCTTTGTCCTTACTATATTGTATTCTTGTTCTTCCTCAAGCCCGGGCTGGTCATCAAACTGCATGTTTTCAACCTTAAATCCGCCTTCATGGAATTTTCTTTGCAGTTTGGTTTTATTCTTTCTAATCTGCCTCTCAAGACTGTCTATTACTTTATCAATCGAAGCATACATATCACCGTTTCTTTCTTCGGCTCTAAGCACCCCACCACTGAAAGGAATTGTAACCTCCACTATCTGCCTGCTCTTTTGTACGCTCATAGTCACGTGCGCCTCAATTTCGCTGTGGAAGTATTTCTCCAGCTTGCCAATTTTCTTTTCGACTTTGCTTCGCAAGGCTTCAGTAACCTCAATATTTTTTCCGCTAACTATGATTTTCATATATGTCTACAGCTCCTTCCGTCATAGACAAATATTGAATATATCTTAATAATATGCTGCAATACTTGTCCTTCTATTTCTATAATATTTTACCCCAAAACATTTATCCGAAACATGTCTTAATTAAATTTATTAAGAAAATAGCACCCCCATTTGATATAATAACACCGTAAATTTTAATTACGGCTGTCAAAAAAGACACGTCCCCTCTTAAATGACCAGAAAAATATTATATATATTATTTCTACATAAAAAAATTAAATCCTGCTATGAAATCACCAAATTTTGCAAAGCAGATTATATATGCTAAAACAAAATTTAATTTTGTATGCACTTATAAAATAAGAAATTATTACTTTAACTTCCAATTAATACTTCCACAGATGCCACACAATTTTCCCACAAAACAGGTGTTTTGTGCATACAAAAACTGTGGATTATGTGGACAAATATGTGAATAACTTATATATGCTCATTTTTCCTGTGGATAAACCTGTTGTTTTGCTAATGGTATTTTCCTCCATTCAGATTAACTTAAATTTCTACAAAACATAATAATATTTGCACGATATTACCCTTTTTGATTGCCACATCATAACAAAAATGCTACAATAAAAATAAATAATAATGTTTAGAAGTGGATGTGAATAATGTTATGTCAGGTTATTCTGTTATTTCAGATATAGGGAATGTGCTGTTAAAAATACTAAAAGAGAACTTATGTCCCGATCCGATACCTAATCCGGAAACCATACTTCTTTGTTCACCATTTGAGGAAGGCGATTATTTTCTTTCCCTCCATCTTTATGATATTAGAGAAAACATATATTTCAAACAGGTTGATTTAATAAATATGGATTATGAAAAAAAGCAGTATCCTCCACTTTCTCTCACACTTTACTATTTGCTTAGTTTAAAATCATTTTCTGATTTCCGGACTAAAGCATCTGCCGAACAAAAAATATTAGGACGAGTACTACAGGTACTTCACGATAATCAGGTCCTTGGTGTTTCAACTACTTCTTCCACAGGAAGGGAAACCAATGAACCTGTAAGAATTGAACTTAACAATCTCTCTTTTGATAGAAAACTGAAATTCTGGGCTTATTCCAATACACCCAACAGGCTCTCACTCTTTTTCACAGCTTCACCTGTATTTATTGACTCTTCCAAAGCCAAACCGTCCAGTAGTACTGTGGACAGGAACTTTCTATTCAGGAAAAACAGTTTATAATTTTTATCTATACGTGACTAAAGTCACTTTTTTATTAAAAAAAGGTGACTTTAGTCATGTAAAAATCGTTACCTTTGGCACTATTCCCAATTAAAAAAATAGGTTATTCTTATATATGTAAGTCAGTCATGTGCATTGAAAACTTAATTATTTCCTGACACAAGGTTTTGAATTATCCTCCCACTCATAGATTTTATGAGGAAGCCTTGGAGGAATAGGGGAAGTATACAACACTATGAGCAACAACTTTGAACTACTAATATGCAGCATTCCAATTTAGTGACAGACAAACTTTTATGGTTCCGGTATACTATACACCGCTTTATACTCAATACTCAGGAGCATTGACGCTTCCCCTTACCTCAACATCTTTATGTTTATTAAAAATTGAATGTTTTAATAAATTCATATCATAATTCATGTCTTTATTAATTGGTTTATGCAAATGCTGGCTTGGAAACCCATCTAAACATTGCTTTTTATACACCTTACCCAAAGCACTTAAAGTGCTTTTTTTTTATTCTTTTTTCAGGTGCAGGCTTAAGTTT
>JAAZCB010000759.1 GCA_012513545.1 Clostridiaceae bacterium | reverse complement strand
GATTTCATGTTGTATTTAATCCGGAATTCTTAAGGGAATCAACAGCAGTATATGATTTTAACAATCCGCCTAAAACGGTTGTTGGTGCTGATTGTGAAGAGGTTGCACAAAAGGTGATGTCTATATATGCTAATATTCCGGGGCCAAAGATTACTACTAAGGTTGAAGTTGCTGAGATGGTTAAGTACGTCGATAACAATTTCCATGCTCTGAAAATTTCTTTTGCAAATGAAATTGGAGTAATCTGCAAGAGCATAGGACTGGATAGTCATGAGGTTATTGACATTTTTCTCCAGGATACAAAGCTTAATATTTCACCTGTTTATTTGAAGCCGGGTTTTGCATTTGGAGGGTCATGTCTTCCTAAAGATTTGAGGGCAATTAATTATATGGCAAAAATGAATGATCTTGAAACTCCTCTTTTAAACTCAATAATTCCAAGTAATAACGTACAAATTTTGTCGGCGATTAAGAAAATTATTTCTTTTGGCAGAAAAAAAATCGGTATAGCAGGTTTCAGTTTTAAAGAAGGTACCGATGATTTAAGAGAAAGCCCTTTAATTGAAGTAATTGAGACGTTATTGGGAAAAGGCTATGATCTTAAATTATACGATAAGAATGTGTCGTTAGCAAAATTAATGGGTGCAAACAAGGAATATATAGAAAACCACATTCCACATATTTCTCAGCTTATGGTGGCATCATTGGATGAATTAATAGAGGACAGAGAAGTAATTGTCATAGGTAATAAGGATGAGGAGTTTAAGAGACTGCTTTCTGAGTGTAATAAGGAGCAGATCGTGTACGACCTGGTCAGAATTGGGGGTTTTAAAGATGCAAAAGGAAAATATGAAGGTATTTGCTGGTAAGAAGGTTTTAATAATTGTTGAAAATTTACCTTCACCTTTTGACAGGAGGGTTTGGCAGGAAGCTACAACTTTAAAGGATAACGGAGCTACAGTATCTATTATTTGTCCTAAAGGTAAAGGCTATGAAAAAAAATATGAGATAATTGATGACATAGCTATTTACCGCCATAATTTGCCTTATGAGGCTGATGGCCCTCTGGGCTATTTACTGGAATATGGATCTGCTTTGTTCTGGGAGTTCATTCTTACAGTTAAGTGCCTGTTTACCAGGGGATTTGATGTTATACAGGCCTGTAATCCTCCTGATTTGATATATCTGGTTGCGTTACCATTCAAACTCTTAGGCAAGAAGTTTGTATTTGACCATCATGATATTAATCCTGAGTTGTATATAGCAAAATTCAACAGAAAAGACTTATTCTACAAGTTAATGTTGTTTATGGAAAAGATGACTTTTAAGAGTGCGTGTGTTTCCATAGCTACTAATAATTCGTACCGGCAAATTGCAATAGAAAGAGGCGGGATGAAGCCGGAAAATGTGTTTGTTGTCAGAAGCGGGCCTAGCTTGAGCAGACTGAAGATAATACCGCCGATTGAGTCCTTGAAGATGGGCAGAAAATACCTTGTCGGTTATATAGGAGTTATTGGAAAGCAGGAAGGCCTTAATTACCTCATTGATGCCTGTGAGTATATTGTAAACAATATGAAGAGGAATGATGTTCATTTTATTTGTGTCGGAGGAGGCACTGAGCTTGAAGCAATTAAAGGATATGCTTACAAAAAAGGAGTATCGGAATTCTTTACATTTACAGGAAGGGTACCAGATCAGCAGTTGCTTGAGGCTGTGAACTCCTCAGACGTATGTGTAAATCCTGATGAGTTCAATGAAATGAATGATAAATCTACAATGAACAAAATAATGGAGTATATGGCGTTAGGAAAGCCTATAGTTCAGTTTGATTTGAAAGAAGGAAGGTTTTCTGCTAAAGATGCTTCATTATATGCAAAGCCCAATGATGCTATTGACCTTGCTGAAAAAATAGTGTATCTTTTAGAAAACAAGGAATTAAGAGACAAGATGGGAATGTATGGAAGGGAAAGAATTGAAAAGGAGCTTAACTGGGATATTGAGAAGAAAAACCTCATTAATGCCTATAATAGAGTCTTTTTCAAAAAATAAATAATAATTTTTGTATTATGAAGAGTAGGTTAGTATTATGCTGAAGATTGTTTCTGGCTTATTAAATAATGTGTTTAAAACCAAGGATATAAGAGTTCTTGTTAAGAACTTTATGTCTTTATCTGTTCTGCAGGCTGTGAATAGTTTGTTGCCCTTGATAACCATGCCTTACCTTTTAAGGGTTTTGGCTCCTGAGAGTTTTGGAGTAATAGCTATTGCACAAGCCATTATGCAGTACTTGACCAATTTAACGGACTATGGTTTTAACCTTACAGCTACAAAGGAATTATCGATAAACAAACAGAATAAGGAAAAAGTATCTGAGATTTTTAATTCTGTCATGGTTATCAAGTTTGTATTAATGCTGCTAAGTTTCTTGATTCTGTGTGTATTGGTTGCGAGCATTGAGGACTACAGGAGTGAAGCTCTTGTTTACTTCCTGTCTTTTGGAATGGTCTTAGGTAATGTATTGTTTCAGACCTGGTTTTTTCAGGGTATGGAAAAAATGTTCTACATAACGGTAATAAATATTATTTCAAAGCTGTTTTTTACAGTTTTGGTATTTTTCCTGATAAAGGATAACGGTGATTATCTGTACTATCCTTTGCTTCTCTCATTGGGTTTTGTTATATCGGGAATAATATCATTGTTCATAGTTTATCGTGACTTTAAGATAGTTTTCAGATTTCCTTCATTTAGCAGCCTTAAATATTATGCAAAAGAAGGCTGGTATGTTTTTATCAGTACATTTATGCTTAGTCTTTATACCAACTCAACTGTTATTATACTGGGGATTGTAACGAGCGAGATATATGCAGGTTACTATTCGGCAGCTGAAAAAATAATTTCTGCAATATACAGACTGTTCCTTCCTATTCAACAGGCGGTATATCCGTATGTCAGCAGATTGGCTAATGATTCAAAAAGACAGAGTGTTAATTTTATCAGAAAACTTACTGCTTTTGTCGGAGGAATTTCGTTTGTTATTTCTTTAGGAATTTTTTTGTTTTCAAGTATTATTGTCGATCGTTTTTGCGGACCTCAGTACCAAAGCTCAGTTATTGTGTTCAGAATACTGTCATTTATTATTTTTGTGAAAGCCTTGGGAAATGTTTTTGGAATTCAGACAATGCTTGCTTATGATTTTAAAAAGGCGTATATGAATATTATTGTTTCGGCATTTGTGCTCCATGTTACTCTTTCATTGCTTTTGGGATTAGCATTAAACCATATTGGAGTTTCAATATCTGTTATGATTGCAGAAACATATATTGTAATTTCTTCACTGATATTCCTCCAGTATAAAGGTATAAAAATAATCAGTTTCAGTAAAGAAAAGGTGAGTGGATAATGAAGACTCAAAGCTTTGACAACCGAAACACATACAGGTTTTTGATTTTATTGTTTTCAGTGCTTTTGTCACCGGTGTTATTACAATATACAAAATTGTCAGTATTTAAAGTTTTTGATGATGTCGTTTTTGTATTACTAAGTGTGGATACATTTTTATGCTCAAAGAACAACAAGCATGCAGTCAGACCTGCGAATGAACGTTATTATATTAATGTGGAGTCTGTATTGCTTGCCTTATTTGTATCTTATCTTGCGTTCAGTGCTTTTTTAGGGATTGTCAACGGAAATAGCTTATCAATCGTTTTTTTACAGTTAAGGCAGTATAAGTTTTTTTTACTTTTCATATTTATGTGGCTTTACGGTTCTGAAGATATTTATAATAATTCAT
Source organism: Clostridiaceae bacterium (assembly GCA_012513545.1). Next base: position 550 of record JAAZCB010000759.1, on the reverse strand, counting down.
TAAAGATTTACAGAATAATGTTATACGTATCCATACCCGTGTCGTTTCTGCAAAGGTTTTTAATTGACAGCCCGTCCGGGGACGTTGTAACAGGTTTGTTTGGATACGGCGCGAGCGGTACTATGACATTACTCATATTGATTGTATTTTTCAGTGAGTTGACTTATAGACTGTATAATAATAAAAAACCACTTGGTGTATACGTTCTTGTTCTGATTCCGATTGTTCTAAATGAAACTAAAATAGCGTTTGTTTTAGTTCCGATACTTTTTGTAGTTTCATTATTTTTATCAAAGAAATTAAATCTGAATAGTTTTGTTGCAGTTTCCTTGATTTTAGCAATAATACTTCCTATAGGGAATCATTTTTATAAGATGTTTTACAATGCTGACGCGTGGGAGTTATTTATTGATCCTGACAAATTCGAATTGTATTTTAACAGTGACGAAACCATTGATGTTGGAAGGTTCCGTAAGATTGAGATTTCTTATGAAATAATAAAAGATAACCTTTTTACCAATTTGTTTGGATATGGAACAGGATCAAGCTT
>JAAZCB010000758.1 GCA_012513545.1 Clostridiaceae bacterium | reverse complement strand
TGAGCCGCCAATTAAACCGTCCGTATAGGTAAGCGTTTCGCCAGCGTCATTGGTAATGGTGAAATTTCCTCTCGCCGGAATATATAACTTCGCCGGAACAACAGTAACCGTAGAACCGCCCGAAGTATAATGTAATACCATATCGTTATTGGGGCCGTCAATGTCAACAATATCAAAGACGGAAAAATCAGAATTACTACTAATTTGAGTGATATCAGTTTCCTCACCAACGGCAATCGTCGAATAATCACTGTTAATTTTGATAGTTACAGGTTCTGTATAATCGTTGTTGTCATAAGCAATCAAGCTATGCGAGCCATCAACTTCCGATTTATAACCATAAATTAAAATTGAATGACCTTTTTCTTTTCCATCAACTTTATCTTTATAACTATAATTGAAAAGAACTAAATCGTTATTTTTTACTTCTGTAACTAATGATTCTAAGCAATTACCCCAATCCCAAAGGGTACTCCAATCATATAAATATGTTTTTGATTCAATTGGTGAAGGAAGCATTTGTACGAGGAAATAATAGTTAATCCCACTCTCAATTTCGTCATTTTCAATAGGTTTTTTAATGCTATATAAATTCGGAGCATTAGAGCCGTAATTTTTCTTGAAGTTAATTTGTCCCAATAAATCTAAAGCCGTTGTGACAGCCATTCCATAACATGAACCTTCCCAAAAATGTTCACGTTCCTTATCAATTTTGTTCATAATCTTCCTAGCAGAGTAACTACTATAATATGCTTCAACATAACTTTTAAGTTTCAAATAATCACTATCTGATATATAATACCTGGATTCTCTTGTTGCTTTGGGGCCATCCTTATATATTTCATACAAATTATTTATACTATAACCAAAATTAGCCATATAATTATTAAATGAGTATGTATCTACACCGAAGTTCAAACCAACACTAGTCGAGAGTGGGTTAGCAGTTACACGAGCAGCATTGCTGGCAATAGAGGCAGTCTTATTTCCGGTAGCAGTGTTATCAGTATTTGTTATAACACAATAATAATAATATGTGAATGAATTCTCCGTCGGAGCAGAATAAGTTGAACTTGTTGCATCGTTAATTAATGTTCCTCCGCTACTTGATCTAATTATATTTCTGTACCACTGATAGGATAAGTTGCCCGACGAAACATTTGCCTCGACAGATAGAGTCGCCGTACCGCCTACACTAACCGTAATATCTGATGGTTGTTTAGTAATAGTAGGCGTAGCAGCATTGTTGCTATGTGCTATCATTCGTAGAAACGGATATCCGTAGTTTTCTGAAGCGGATATATCCCAAACACTTGAGAAATCGAAGCCTATAAAATTAGCCGCATCTTGCATTTGTTCATGAGTGAGTAATGTGCCGCATTGAGTGGAATAAAGACCCAAAAGACTGTAACAATTACTGATGGTATTTGGGTTTGAACCATACTTAAACGGGTCATAGCAAAGACTATCGTAATAGTCGTATAGAACAAAAGCTGAAACCACTCCAATATTGTAGCAATTGCTAACCGTGCTACTCGACCAAGTGTAACCACAAATACCTCCGGCAAAAGCACGGGAAGGTGGAGAATGGGTAGCGGATATTTCTCCCGTATTATAACAGTTGCTTATATAGGCCCCATAGCTTTCTCCAGCAATTCCTCCAAGTCTAGTGTCGTAAGGAGTACCTGTAGTGGTAATTTTTCCTGTATTGTAACAAGAGCTGATGGTGCCTTCTGCATTCCCTAGAATACCTCCAATTTTTAAATCTACGTTACTAGAAATAGAATCAGAAAAAGAGGATATATCACCTGTATTGTAACAATTATGAATTACTGCGCTGTAATTCATTGTATCACCGCGAATCCCTCCAGCCATACCACGATTATCAGATGATACAGATACTTTACCTGTGTTATAACTATTGCTGATTAACCCCCAACCTAGTCCAGATATTCCTCCGGCTTCAGCCGAATATTCGTCGGAATCTGAAAGAGTTGCAGACACTTCGCCTGAATTATAACAATTGGTGATTGATGCAGCGTAAATATCGCCGCAAATACCTCCGGCAGAGGCACCTGAAACATCAGAAGTACCGAATAAAGAAGCAGAAGCGGATATAGAACCAGTATTATAACAATTACTTATTATGGCTGAGGAATCATTTGATGTATTGTAGCCCATAATACCTCCAGCGGAAGCTATAGAAGCGGAAACTGATACTATTCCAGTATTATAACAATTATAGATATTTAAACTACTACCACTACTATCGCCACAAATTCCTCCGGCAGATAAATAGGATCCAGATGTAGAAGAAATGTTAATGTAAGTGCCTTCCATACCGACATTTTTTATTGATGCATTATATATATAACTGAATAATCCATTATTCTCATTGTTATTTCCTGTGATTACTAGATTTTTTATTACGTACCCTTGACCATCAAAAGAACCCCTAAAATTATACTCTCCCCCGATCGGTATCCATTCTTCACCGGACAAATCTATATCTGCCGTCAAATAATAGTTGCCGCTCAGATCATTGGCTATCGCCTCCAACCCTTCCCTGTCAGATATTGCTATCGACCCCGCAACAGGTGCTTCAATCGGCGCAAGAAACTTACCGTTTGAGCCATAACCTCCCGACATTGACGTGGTTATCGCTACCATTTCAGTAGCCGCCATCGCAGCAAGCCCCTTATTTATTTCCTCGTTTGTTTCTTCCAGTATCACCGCCGCAGGTATAACCTCTACCACACAGACTGCCGCAATGCTCGCGTCTTCAGCGCTGTGCGCTGTAATCTCGACTTCGCCTTCTGCGACCGCGGTCACAAGGCCATCATCCACGACCGCAATTTCAACGTCGCTGGAAAGCCATTCTACGTCAAAAAGATCTGTGTCATCGGGTAGCAATTCATATGTAATCGTATGTGTGTCGCCAACTTCCAACTGAATCAGCGAATCGCTTAGCGATATACCGACAACAGAATCATCTTCGCTCGTTAAATTTTCTTGTAAGTTTTCAATACTGGGTAATTCAGCCTCGCTGTTAGGCATGTCTGCCGTTGATGCATTTACCGGCATCGAACCTAGCACCATACTTAAAACCAGAAAAAAAGTCAGACATCTTTTAAATCTCTTCACAACATCACTCCTCATTCATATTTCTGTTTACCGAGCTGCCTTTGCCTGATTACAAAAAAATAGTCTTATTCAAACCACCACTTTGATATTTCCAATCGTTTAGTCAATAGATAAACTGTTCCCTTCCCCCCCCTTAGAATCGAATTATGACCGGCTCCAAATATTCGTTAAATCTTATATTCCCTTTGATACGCCATGTTCCCTTCCACATATTTCCGTCAAAAATATACATTTTCCACCATTTTCCTTAATTGTTGATGTTGGTTTTTCCAGTGCCGAAATCTATGGAGGGTTCTGTTGAAATCACTTATATTACCTTTGCAATTGATAATGGCCTGAGGTTGATGATCAAACACAAATGAGTAATTGGTTAGTAGGTAAAGGGAGAGGCTTCGTATAAATCGCCGCTATTTTATGAAATATCAAGAATTGAGACCATTTAACTTATCTTCATGAGCCAATATGGCTAAGTAGAATAATTACACAACATCCTCCCGCAGAAATTAGCAAACAAAAGCCCTGACTTTTATCAGCCAGGGCTTCTGCTTCGGCATATTCACATATATGGTCAAAAGACTAAATATAGAAGTGTACAATTCTAAAACTGAAATAGAGCTGAATCTATTAAGTTGATACATATGATTGAAAAAGATAACCCTTCAGGTTTATGATTAAGGCGAAAAGAGTATATAACCTTTCTATTGCCCTTTTTGCATGGCTCGGGCCAGTTCTTCCAGTTCCTTTTGTGCTAAATCGTCACGGCCGGCCAGGGCTTCCAGGTGATGCTGCATTTCGTGCAGGACGGTGTCAATAATTTCTTCTTCCCAGACGCTAACCGGTTCGTCGGCCAGCAGGGCCGCAAAGGATCCGTAGTAAAAGACGATGAAGCACCCGCCGTAACCGTCCTCCACATACTCTCCCATAATATAATACTCGCCG